>JAICTR010000194.1 GCA_025936275.1 Burkholderiales bacterium | reverse complement strand
CGAGAATCTGCGGACAACGCACTTCCTGATAACCGCTCTCGCGATAGACACGGCGCATGTGCTGCTCGACCACCTGCCAGATCGACCAACCTTTCGGATGCCAGAACACGAGGCCCGGCGCCTCGTCCTGCATGTGGAAGAGGTCGAGCTGCCTGCCGAGCTTGCGGTGGTCGCGCTTCTCCGCCTCCTCGAGCATGTGCAGGTACGCATCCTGGTCCTCCTTGCGCGCCCAGGCGGTCCCGTAGATGCGCTGCAGCATCTCGTTCTTCGAGTCGCCGCGCCAGTACGCGCCGGCGACCTTCATCAGCTTGAAGACCTTGAGCTTCCCGGTCGACGGCACGTGCGGCCCGCGGCACAGGTCGATGAAGTCGCCCTCGCGATAGAGGCTGATGCCTTCCTCGGCCGGGATCGAGGCGATGATCTCGGCCTTGTATTTCTCGCCGATCGATTCGAAGAACGCCACGGCATCCGCGCGCTTCCACTCCTCGCGCTTCACCGGGATGTCCTTCTTCGCGAGCTCCGCCATGCGCTTCTCGATCGCGGCGAGATCCTCGGGCGTGAAGGGGCGCTTGTACGCGAAGTCGTAGTAGAAGCCGTTCTCGATCACCGGACCGATGGTCACCTGCGCATCCGGGAAGAGCTCCTTCACCGCGTAGGCGAGCAGGTGCGCCGCCGAGTGGCGGATGAGGTCGAGGCCCTCCGGGTCCTTGTCCGTGACGATCGCGAGGTGCGCGTCGCGCGCGATGCGATGCGAGACGTCGACGAGCTTGCCGTCGACCTTGCCGCCGAGCGCCGCCTTGGCGAGCCCGGGGCCGATCGAGGCCGCGACTTCGCCCACGCTCGGCGGATTTTCGAAGGGACGGACGGAGCCGTCGGGAAGCGTGATGTTCACCATGATGTATCCATTCGGAGGGACCACCCTGCGGTGCGTCCCGGAAACAAAAAGCGCGGACGAGCCGCGCTTTTCTTCGTGCGATCGAGGACGCGAGCCCGCCTACCGTAAGCCTCCGGCGCGCGTGGCAGTGGGCGGTCTCATAACCATTCGGCCCCCTTCCGGGCGAAAGATCGTCGTCGCGGACATCATACCATCGCCGAGGGGCTCGACCGATCGAGCACGCGCGTGCGCGGAGTGCCGGAAAGCAGCAGCGGCAGCTGCGCCGGATCGAGCGGCTTCACGAGGTGCGTGTCGAAGCCCGCCTCCGAGGATTTGCGACGGTCTTCCTCGGTGCCGTAGCCGCTCAGCGCGACGATGAAGGTCTCGCGCATGCCGAGCTCGCGCCGCATCTTCGTGACCACCTCGTGGCCGTTCAGCCCCGGAAGCCCGATGTCCATGAAAACGAGGTCCGGCTGGTATTCCTCGGCAACGCGCAGCGCCTCGTGGCCGTCATGCGCCTGGCGCGTCTGCTGGCCCAGGAGCTCGAGCATCATGGCGAGAGTTTCCGCCGCGTCGATGTTGTCGTCCACGATCAGCACGCGGCGCTCGCCTTGCTTCGCGACTTGCGGCGCCGCCGCGGCCGGCGACTCCTCGGCCATCACGTCCGGCGCCGTGCTCGGCAGGCGAATCGTGAAGGTGCTGCCCTTGCAGAGGCCTTCGCTGTACGCCTCGACCGTGCCGCCGTGGCGCTTCACGAGATCGCGCACCAGTGCCAGGCCGATGCCCAGGCCCTTGCGCGTGCGATCGGGCGATTCGTCGACCTGCACGAAGAGGTCCCAGACCTGCTGCAGCTTGTCGGGCGCGATGCCGATGCCGTTGTCGCGCACGCGGATCACCACGTCGGAGAGCTCCTCGGCGGCGCTCACCTCGATGCGTCCCTTCGGCTCGGTGTATTTCACGGCGTTGAGGATCACGTTCTCGAGGATCTGCTGCAGCCGCACGCGGTCCGCGGCGACGTGCAGCGGCGTGGACGGCAGGTCGACGACCACCTGGTGGCCCCCCGCCTCGAGCGGCCCGCGGCACGACTCCAGCGCGTGGCGGACCTCGGGCGCGACGTCGAGCGTCTCGCGGCGCAGCTCGATCGCGCCGCGCGTGATCCGCGAGATGTCGAGCAGGTCTTCCACGAGGCGCGTCATCTGCGCCACCTGCCGGTCCATCGTCTGCAGCAGCGGTGCGACACGCGCGGGCTCGAGCGGCTGCGTACGCAGCATGTGAAGCGCGGAGCGCAACGGCGCGAGCGGGTTGCGCAGCTCGTGCGAGAGCGTCGCGAGGAACTCGTTCTTGCGCCGGTCGGCCGCCTGGATCTCCTCGTAGAGAAGGCAGTTGTCGAGCGCGCTCGCGGCGCGGCCCGCGAGGTTGTCCGCGAGCGAGAGGTCGTGGCCCGCGAGGTGCCGCGCCGAAGGCCCCATCGCGAGCAGGAGCACGCCGCGCGCCTGGCCGCGCGTGACGAGCGGGAACGCGTGCACCTCGCCCGCCGGCGCCTCGTCGCGCTCGCCTTCGCCGGGTGCGGAGGCGAGGCGATCCGTGAACTGGTGGACGCCCTCCGCCATGGCGCGCGAGAGCTGCTGCTCCAAGAGCGCCTCGAAGCCGGCGCGGTGCGCCCCCAGGTGCGGATCCCAGCCCGCGACGCACGAGTGGCGCCGCGCGCGCACCGAGCCATCCGCGTTCACCAGCACCATCGCGCCGTAGTCGGCGAGGAACGGCACCACCAGCACCGCGGCGCCGTTGAGGATCGTATCGACGTCGAGCGAGCTCGCCATCACCTGCGTCGCCTCGGCGAGGAAGCTCGCGCGGCGCTGCGACTCCTCCGCCATGGTGCGCGCGGCCTGCTCCTTCGCGAGCGCCACGCGCTCGTCGGCGCGCTTCTTGAGCTCGGCGTTGAGGCGATGCAGCTGCACCAGCGCCTTCACCTTGCTGCGCAGGATGTTCGGCACCACGGGCGACAGGATGTAGTCGACCGCGCCCAGCGAGTAGCCGCGCGCCGTGTGCATCTCGTCGGCGAACGCGGTGATGAAGATGATCGGCGTGTGCGCGGACTTGCGCCGCGCGCGGATGAGCTCGGCCGTCTCCAGCCCGTCCATGCCCGGCATGTTCACGTCGAGCAGGATCACCGCGCAGTCGTTGTCGAGCAGCCAGCGCAGCGCCTCCTCGCCCGAGGATGCGGTGACGATGTTCTGGTCCAGGTCCTCGAGGATGGTGCGGAACACCACCCGCTTGTCGAGCCGATCGTCGACGATGAGGATGTTGGAACGCTCGGGCGCCGCCGCGTCGGAGAGAATCGTCTCGGCGCCCGGCGCGATGGTCGTTGCCTGGGAGTTCATCGGCTTCCTTATCGTTGCAGCCATGCCTTGAGGACCTTCAGCAACTGCTCACGGTCCACCGGCTTCGAGAGATAGTCCCATGCCCCGGCCTCGATGCAGCGCTCGCGGTCGCCCTTCATCGCCTTCGCCGTGACCGCGATGATCGGCAGGTCCTTGCAGGCCCCGATCTTGCGGATCTCCCGCGTGGTCTCGAGCCCGTCCATCTCCGGCATCATGATGTCCATCAGGATGACATCGATGTCGCCCTTGTGGGCGAGGGTGATCGCGTCGCGCCCGTTGTCGGCCGTCTTGATCTCCATGCCGTAATCCTCGAGCACCGAGGAGAGCGCGAAGATGTTGCGGATGTCGTCGTCGACGATCAGCACGCGGCGCCCGGCGAGCGCACGCGTCGAGCCGTGGATCTCGTCGATCACCTTGCGGTAGCGCTCGTGCACGTGCGAGAGGTCGATGTGCAGCGCGCCGACCAACTCGTCGAGCAGTCGCTCGAGCGAGTGCACCTCGCGCACGCCCGGGATCTGCCCCAGGTCGACGCTCGCCGCGCCGATCGAGGCGAGCCGCCGGCCGTAGACGATCACCGGCGGCGGCGCGACGGCGACGTCGCGCACGCGCTCCATCACCGCCGCGAGATCGAGATCCGGCGTGTCGGGATTCACGATGGCGCAGTCGATGCCGCCGCCGCGCAGCAATTCCGCGCCCTGCCGTCCCTCGTTGGCGTGCACCATCTCGACGTTCTCCAGCTCCGAGAGGTACTCGCGCAGCGTCGCGGCGCGCGAGGCGTCGGGCTCGACCACCAGGACCTTGCGCCGGTCGGTGGTGGCGTATTCCCAGATCTCGCCGAAGACCTCGTCCACCGCCTTGCGGCTCTGCAAGGGCTTGGCGATGAAGCGGCGCGCCCCGGAGTCGAGCGCGCGGTCGCGCGCCTCCTCGGTGGAGATCACGTGCACCGGCACGTGGCGCACGGCGAGGTCGTTCTTCAGGCGCGAGAGCACGCGCCAGCCCTCGATGTCCGGCAGGAAGATGTCGAGCAGGATGGCGGCCGGGCGGCACTCGTTCACCAGCGACAGCGCGGTCGTTCCGTGGGTCGTCACGATGCCCTTGAAGCCCTGCTCGCGGGCCGCGTCGAGCAGCACGCGCGCGAACGCGAGGTCGTTCTCGACGATCAGCACCACGCGGTCGCCCGGATGCACCGCGTCGCGGTCGTCGTCCGCCTCGTTCACCGGGATCGGCGGTGGCGGCAGCTCGCCCGCCGGCTCGCCTTCGATCGTGGTCGCGTCCGCGGCGCGCTCGATCAGGCGGCGCTCCGCGGCCTGGCGCGCGGCCTCGATCGCCGCGGAGGCGACCGCCGCCGCGTCGCTCGACTTGCGCGGCAGCCGCGACGGCGGGAAGGCCTGCGGCAGGTAGAGCGAGAAGACGCTGCCCTTGTTGGGCGCGCTCACCAGGCGGATCTCGCCGCGCAGCAGGCGCGAGAGCTCGCGGCTGATGGCAAGCCCCAGGCCCGTGCCGCCGTACTTGCGGCTGGTCGATCCGTCGGCCTGCTGGAACGCCTCGAAGATGATCTGCTGCTTGTCGGTCGGGATGCCGATGCCGGTATCCGTGACCGAGAACTCGATCACGTCCGTCGCCCGGTTGAGGTCGTCGTTATCCGAGCTCCAGCCGGCTTCGGCCGGGCGGATCACCAGGTTCACCTCGCCCTTGTGCGTGAACTTGAACGCGTTGGAGAGGAGGTTCCTCAGGATCTGCTGCAGGCGCTTGGCATCGGTGGAGATGGCCTTGGGCAGGCGCGGATCCATGCGGATCTCGAACGTGAGCCCCTTGGTCTCCGCGACGTGCCGGAAGGTGCGCTCCACGAAGCGCTGCAGCTCGTCGAGGCGCACCTCGCCCACGTCGACCGCGACCGTGCCGGACTCGATCTTCGAAAGGTCGAGGATGTCGTTGATGAGCATCAGCAGGTCGTTGCCCGAGGAGTGGATGGTGCGCGCGAATTCCACCTGCTTGGGCGTGAGGTTGCCCTCCGCGTTGCCGGAAAGCTGGTCGGAAAGGATCAGGAGCGAGTTCAACGGCGTGCGCAGCTCGTGCGACATGTTCGCGAGGAACTCGGACTTGTACTTCGAGGTGAGCGCGAGCTGGCGCGCCTTCTCCTCGAGCGCCTGGCGCGCCTGCTCCACCTCCGCGTTCTTGCGCTCCACCTCCTGG
This sequence comes from Burkholderiales bacterium, assembly GCA_025936275.1. GTDB lineage: Bacteria > Pseudomonadota > Gammaproteobacteria > Burkholderiales > Usitatibacteraceae > Usitatibacter. Next base: position 381 of record JAICTR010000194.1, on the reverse strand, counting down.
TTCTGGTGCGCGAGGAGCCGCGCCTTCTCCTGCAGCTCCTGGTTGGTCTGCTGCAGCTCCTCCTGGCGGCTCTGCAGCTCCTGCGCGAGGGTCTGCGACTGCGTGAGGAGATCCTCGGTCCGCGTGTTGGCCTCGATCGTGTTGATCACGATGCCGATCGATTCGGTGAGCTGGTCGAGGAACGCCTGGTGGATCTCGCTGAAGCCGTCGAACGACGCCAGCTCCAGCACGCCCTTCACCTGGCTCTCGAAGACCACCGGCAGCACGAGGATGTTGCGCGGCGCGGAGCTGCCCAGTCCCGAGGCGATGCGCAGGTAATCCGGCGGCGGGTTGGTGAGGAGGATCTTGCGCTTCTCGAGCGCGCACTGGCCGACGAGCCCT
>JAICTR010000527.1 GCA_025936275.1 Burkholderiales bacterium | reverse complement strand
CGTCTTGAAGCGCGCGCCGACGCCGTAGCTCGGATTGGCGTCGATCTCCTGCACGCTATCGGCCGCGTCGCCGAAGTCGGTGAAGAGCGCCGCGCCCCACTTCTCGTCCAGCCAGTGCACGTACTCGACGGTGCCCGTCGCGAGGTAGCGGCCGCCGACGATCGCCTCGCCCTCGCGCACGCCGAGGCCCTGGTACGCGTAGCCGCGATTGGAGCGCGAGCCGCCGGCGACGAACAGGAAATCCTGCGGCAGGCCGGCGCGGCTCGGCGCGAAGGTGCGCCCCAGCTCGCCGCGCAGCAGCAGCTGGTCGTTCGCGCCCAGCGGGATCCAATGCTGGTACTGGCCGTAGGCCTTGAAGAAATCCTCGCCCGAGGCGAGCGAGCGCGTGCCCGCCGCGAACTGCACGTTGAGGACGCCGCCGCGATGCGGGTCGTACAGATTGTCGACGCGGCGCCAGGTGGCGAACACCACCGGCGCCAGCGCGCGCGTGATGCGCGGCTCCGCGCCCTCGGGAAACTGGCGCTCGATCTGGTAGGTGAGCCCCACCCGGTACTCGACGCGGTCGAGGTTGAAATGCCGGTAGCCCGCGGCGCCGAAGCGGCTGCGCGCGTTCTTCTGGATGGTGCTGTGCTCGGCGAGCACGCCGAAGCTGTCGGTGAAGGGCACCGGCCGTCCGTGCCACGAGCCGAAGAGGCCCGCGGGCAGGTACACGTCGGCGTAGCCGATCTGGTCTTCCTGCGCGACGCGCACCGAGCTTTGCAAATCGAAGCCGCGGCGCAGGAGGTTGCGGTCGCGATACGCGGCTTCCATGCGCGCGCCGTCGTCGGTGCCGTAGCCGACCGCGAGCCCCACCTCGCGGCGCGGGCGCTCGACCACCGTCATCTTCACCGGCGAGCGCTCGGCATGGGCGGGATCGCGGTCGATGTCCACCACCACGCTCGAGAACCACGGCCCGTTCTGCACGATGCGCTGCAGCTCGTTCAGCCGCGCGCGCGAGTAGCGCTCGTCGCGCTTCAGGAACACCACGCGCCGGATCACCGAATCGGGATAGTGGCCGAGGCCCTCGATGTACACGTCGCCGAAGGTGAAGCGCGGGCCGCTCTCGAGGACCACCTTGAGGCTCGCCCGGTTCGCCTCGGCATCGACGCGCGCCTCGCTCGAGGCGATGGTGCCGGCCGCGTAATCGCGCGCATCGAGCCGCTCCTGGATCTGCGTCTTCGCCGCTTCCCAGTCGGCGCTGCGGAAGGGCGCGCCGGGCTTCAACGTCCACGCCTCGCGCAGCCGCTGGCGGCGCTTCTCGCGCTCCGCGCCTGCGCCCGCGAGGTCGCCGGTGAACTCGATGTCGACCTCGCCCACGCTGGTGATCGGCCCCGGCTTCACGGTCACCGTGACGTGATCGCGGCTGCCTTCGTCGAAGCGGATGTCCACGGCGGGCGAGAAGTAGCCTTCCGCGGCGGCGATCTCGGGGACGCGCTTCCTCACGTCGCGCATCCACGCGCGCCGCGCGATGGTGCGCCGGTTCGGCGCGATGTCGCCCTTGGGCGGAGGAAGGTATTTCTCGTAGAGGCCGCGCAGCGGCTGCGGCACGTCCCACGTGACGGTGAGGATGCCGCTCGAGGTGCGGCGCGGCGCGGAGGCCTTCGCCTGGGCCTTGCCCTCGTCGGGGGT
>JAICTR010000300.1 GCA_025936275.1 Burkholderiales bacterium | reverse complement strand
CACCGCGAGGTCGCGGTCGAGGCGCGAGGGCGCGCGCACCGTGCGCGTGAGCGCGGCCCAGAAAAGGTGGTCCGGCGTCGCGTTCCACGAGAGGCGCAGGTTCGGCAGCCACTCGAGGCCGGTGTAGGGGCCGTGCTCGGCGCGCACGCCCAGCGTCACGCTCGCGGTCGGCGCGATCGCGAGCTGGTCCTGCGCGAAGAGCGCGACGGTGTCGAGCGTGCGGTCGCGCGGGATGAACGCGAGCGCCGGCGTGTCGCGCGTGCGGTCGCGCGCCACGCGCCATTCGCCGCCCCAGCTCACCTCGTGTCCCGCGAGGGGCCGCAGCGTATGCAGCACCTCGGCATCGAAGGTATCGAGCGTCTCGTCGAAGGTGCCCTCGTGCACACGGCGCGTGCGGTCGTAGTAGGCCTGCAGCATCAGCTTCGATCCGGAGTCCAGCGTGCGCCGCCAGCGGCCGAGGAGGTTGCCGCCGTCGAGGTCGCGCGGCCCGCCGATGTTGCCGACGTTCGCCGTGTACACGTCACCCTGCAACGTGCTGCTGGCGCTCGCGCCCTTCCAGTCGGCGCGGAAGCCCGCCTGGCTGCGCTCGGAAGCGTCCATCGCCGAGGCGCCGCTGGCGAGCGCGAGGTCGTCGCGCTGCGCGTACTTCGCGTAGAGCCGGTAGGCGCCCTGCTCTCCCAGCGGCGCGCCGAAGCGCACCGTCGCGCCGCGTTCCTTGTCGCCGGCGTACGCGACCGCGAGCGTGCCCTCGGTCGCGCTCGCCGGCCGCGTGATGATGTTGATGACGCCGTTCACCGCGTTGGTGCCCCAGAGCGTCGAGCCCGGCCCGCTGATCACCTCGATGCGCAGGATGTCGGCGAGCACAAGGTCCTGCGCATCCGAGAAGACGCCCGAGAAGAGCGGCGAGTACACGATGCGTCCGTCGATCAGCACCAGCATCTTGTTGGCGAGGCCGGCGAGCCCGCCGCGCGCGCTCGCCACGAACTGGTTCTGGTCGCCCTGGATCACCATCAGGTTGGGCGCGAGGCGCAGCGCATCGCCGAGCGAGGTCGCGCCCGAGCGGCGGATGTCTTCCGAGGTGATCACGAACACCGAGGCCGGCGCGTCGACGAGGCGTTCCTCGCGGCGCGACACGGTGGTCACCTTCAGGTTCGCGAGCTGCTCGAGCGAGTAATCCGCGAGGTCGGCGACGCGCGTGGGCTCCGCGAGCGCGAGCGACGACGAGATGGCGAAGGCGAGGGCCGCGGTGTGCGCCGCGATCGGTAATGTTTTCATCGAGTGTTCGTCGTCGGGCCGCGCACAGGATAGCCGGTTTTCACGGCGCGACAAGCGTTCGTCTAGAATCGCGCGGTGCGCCTGCGCTCCCTCCTCCTCCTCGCTGCCGCTTCGCTCGCCGCGTTTCCCGCCGGCGCGATCGTGCGCCGCGCCGATCGCGACGACGGCGAGTACCTCGAGCTCGCGACGCGCTACCGCTCGGCGCTCGCGCTGGGCGGCTTCGGCGAGGGCGTGCTGATCGCGCCGCGCTGGATCCTCACCTCCGCGAGCGTCGCCGCGGCGCTGCGGGAAGCGCACGCTTCGCGGCTCGCGATCGCGGGCGCCGCGCACGAGATCCGGTCGCTCTTCATCGCGCCGCCCGCGCTCGATGCCGGCCTCGCGCTGATCCTCCTCGCCGACGACGTTCCCGGGATCGAGCCCACGCCGCTGCATCGCGAGAGGGACGAGCAGGGCAAGGCGGTGGTGGTCGTGGGCCACGGCGCGACGGGATTCATCGGCGTCCATGCCGATGTGCGCGACGGACGCGCGCGCGGCGCCATCAATACGATCGACCGCGTCGAGCCCACGCGGCTCGATCTGCGCATAAAGGCGAACGACGACGCGTCGGACCTGCAGGGCGCCGCGGCCGCCGGCGACGAGGGCGCGCCCGCGTACCTCGAATCGAAGGGTCGGCTCTCGGTCGCCGGCATCGCGATCGGGCCGCGCGGCGCGGCGGTGCCGAAGGTGGGCGACAGCGATCGCTACGCGCGCGTCTCGGCATTCACCGGCTGGATCGACGAGGCGATGTTCAAGGCGGCGGCGGACGAAGCGTCGGCGGCGACGGCGAAGGAGAAGGCGCCGCGCGGAAAGCACCGCGCGCGCTGAGCGCGCGATTCAGGATCCGGGTTGCGCAGTCGCGCCGAACCGCGCGACGGCGAGCGCGCAGGCCGCGGCGCACAGTCCGGAGGCGAGGAGCGGCAGCGAGACCGACGCGCGCAGCATCAGCGCGCCCGCCGCGGCGCCGAGCAGCATCACGAGAGTTGAAATCGCCGCGCGCGTCCAATCGAATTCGCCGTCGCGCATGGCGATTCCCATGCCGAGGTCGGAAAGGCTCGAGGTGAGCACCGTCGTCGCGAGGTCGCGGATGCCGATCGTGCGCACCGTGGCATTGCGAAGGCCCATGCCGAGCGCGAGGAGCGCGATCATCACGTAGGCGCGGCGCTCGTCGACCATCGGCGAAGGGTCGCGCCACGCGATCGCGGCGCACGCGAAGACGATCGCCGCCTCGCACGTAAACGCCGTGGCGATCCACTTGCGGCGCGCCCCTTGCGCCATGCGCGCGGCGAGGCGCCCGCCGAGCATCGCGCCCGCCACGAAGAGCGCCAGCGCGGTGAGCGAGCGCGGCACCGAGAGCTCGGGCGCGAACGGCGCGAAGCCGAGCAGCGCCACGTTGCCCGTCATGTTCGCGGTGAAGACCTGGCCCAGCGCGAGGAAGCTCACCGCGTCGATGAGGCCGGTGGCGAACGTGAGCGCGAAGAGCGCGCCCACCAGCACCGGATCGGGCCGCGCGTTCATCTACGCGACAGGTTCGCCGCGATAGACTCGGGCGCAGGCTTCGAACAACAAGGGGGAGAGAATGCGTCGTCTGCTCATGGCGCTCGCGGCCCTGTGCGCATTATGCGCGGCCGCGGCAGAAACCCGGTTCACGCTGCCGTCCTGGTTTCCGGCTCCCGAGGGATATTCGATCCAGGAGCCGCGTTACTCCGGCTACGACTTGTACGGCGGGCTGGTCCTCGGCCATGCCAACAAGCTGCCGAAGAATTCGGGCGGCTACACACCGGTGGCCGGCCGCGTATGGAGCTTCCAGATCGTTCCGCCCGGCCATCCGAAGGACCAGAAGGCCGCCTGCCTCGCGATCTTCGCCTCCGCCATCCGGGCGAAGCTCGAAGCGCAGGGCTTCCACAAGGCGGGCGATCCGTGCTGCGGGGGAACCGTGCTCGCGAAGGGACCGGACGAGAGCGCGCTCTACGCGCAGAACGGCAGCTGCTCCGTGACGCTCGTGGAAACCGCGCCGAACTCGTTCAAGGTCGACCTGCATCCGCCCGGCGACAAACAGGAACGCTTCGGCGTCAAGGACGACATTCCGTACCTCGCGCCGCTCGCGAACAGCGTTCGCCGCGGGGGCCGCAACGACGTGAAGAACTACATCAACGTGCATGCGCCCGATTGCAAGGCGCCGTCGGGGCCCTTCGGCACCCGATATTCGGAGCGCGAATACGAGGGCCCGCGGGGACTCTCGGCGTACGCGGTGCAGGAGGCGTACAAGACCGCGTTCCACGAGGCCGGCTGGGACCCGGTGTGCCAGCTCGCCGGAACCGGCGCGATCGACGCGCATTACACCCGCGATGGGCGCGACATATGGGCGCAGGTGCGCACCAGCGGCTTCAGCCACAGTTCCCCCGACTACCAGCTGAGCGTCGCCGACGCGGGCAGCGGCCTGCGCGAGGACCTGAAGAAAAGCTGCAAGGCGGCGCTCTACGGCGTGAACTTCGACTTCGACAAGGCGACGCTCAGGCCCGATGCGGAGCCGGCGTTGAACCAGGTGCTCGCGCTGATGAAGGACGAGCCGAAGCTCGCGATCGAGATCGGCGGGCATACCGACAACGTCGGCAAACCGGACTACAACATGAAGCTCTCGGACGAGCGCGCCGCCGCGGTGGT
>JAICTR010000134.1 GCA_025936275.1 Burkholderiales bacterium | reverse complement strand
GGCGATGAAGTACATCGCGCAGGGCACGCCGACGGTGGTCTTCGGGGGCGAGGAATACGGCACGGGGTCGTCACGCGACTGGGCGGCGAAGGGCACGCAGCTCCTCGGCGTGAAAGCGGTCGTGGTGAGGAGCTTCGAGCGCATCCACCGCTCCAACCTGGTCGGCATGGGCGTGCTGCCGCTGCAGTTCAAGGGCTCGGACTCCGCGGAATCGCTCGGCATCAAGGGCGACGAGACCTACGACATCACGGGGCTCGAGAACGGCATCCGCCCGCAGATGGACGTGAAGCTCACGATCCACCGCAAGGACGGCACCAGGAAAGAGGCGACGCTGCTGCTGCGCATCGATACGCCGGTGGAGGTGGACTACTACCTGCACGGCGGGATCCTCTCCTACGTGCTGCGCGACCTCGTGGCGGGCAGTCCGGTGAAGGCGGTGACCGCGTAGCGCCATGGCGGCCGCCGAGCGCTTGGAAGGCGGCTGCGGCTGCCGCGGCGTGCGCTACCAGCTCACCTCGCGGCCGCTCTTCGTGCACTGCTGCCATTGCCGGTGGTGCCAGCGCGAGACCGGCGCGTCGTTCGCATTGAATGCGCTGATCGAGTCCGATCGCGTCCTCATCACGCGCGGCGAGCCGGAGATGGTCGATACGCCCTCCAACAGCGGCAAGGGCCAGAAAATCGCGCGCTGCCCGAAATGCCGCGTCGCGTTGTGGAGCCACTACGCCGGCGCCGGCGAGCGGCTGCGCTTCGTGCGCGTGGGCACGCTCGACGATCCGGATGCCTTCCCGCCGGACATCCACATCTTCACCTCCACGAAGCAACCGTGGGTGGTGCTGCCGCCCGGCGTGCCGGCGGTTCCCGAGTACTACGAGTCGAGCGAGCTGTGGCCCGAGGAAAGCCTCGCACGGCGCGCGAAGGTCTTCGGCCCGTAGCCCACGGCGACGCTAGAAGTCGATGATGTCCTCGTCGCTGGGCGGCGTGGCCGCGGCGGCCAGCCGGCGTTGCGTCCGCTTGTGCTGCCAGAGCGAGAACACCACCGAGAGCACCGCCGCGAGCAGCAGCAGCCCGGAGATCGGCCGCGTCACGAAGAGCCACGGATTCGGGTCCGTCATGATCGAGCGGATCAGGTTGATCTCGATCTGGTCGCCCAGGATCGCGCCGAGGATGAAGGGCGCGAGCGGGAAGCCCGCCTTCACCATCAGGTATCCGATCACGCCGAAGACCAGCAGCACGTAGACCGTGTCCATCGAGTTGTCGAGCGCGAAGGCGCCGATCACGCACAGCACGAGCACGATCGGGAAGAGCGTCGACTTGGTGATGGTCATGATGCGCATCGCCCAGCGCGCGCCGACGCCCAGGATCAGCACCATGATCGGGTGCGCCACGATGTACGCCGCGAAGATGCCGTAGGCGATCTGCGGGTGCTGCGAGATGAAGAGCGGCCCGGGCTGGATGCCGTGGATGGTCATCGCACCCAGCATCACCGCGGTCACCGCGTCGCCGGGGATGCCGAACGCCATGATGGTCACGAGCGAGCCGCCGACGTTGGCGTTGTTGCCGGCTTCGGAGGCGATGATGCCCTCGGGAATGCCGGTGCCGAACTTCTCCGGATGCTTGGAGAATTTCTTCGCCTGGTCGTAGGACATGATGTTCGCCGCGCTCCCGCCGATCGCGGGCAGCACGCCGATCCACACGCCGATGATCGCCGACCAGACGAGCAAAAACGGCCGCGACAGGATCTCCCAGATCACCTTGAGCTGCGAGACCTTGAGGTTCGCATCGCTGTTGGCGGGCTGCGTCATCGCGCCCGCGCCGCCCGACTTCTCCACCTCGGACATGATCTGCGCGAACGCGAACACGCCGATGAGGACCGGCAGGAACGGAATGCCTCCCTCGAGGAACGGGATGCCCAGCGTGAGGCGCGGCGCGCCCAGCATCGGATCGTTGCCGAGCACCGTCACGATGAGCCCGATGAAGCCCGACACGAGCGCCTTCACGAGCGAGGTCTCGACGAGCCCCGCGACCATCGAGAGCGCGAGGACGAAGAGCGAGAAGTACTCCCAAGGCCCGAAGGCGAGCGCGAATTCGGCGAGCGGCTTGGTGGTGAAGATGAGGAACACGCCGCCCAGCATGCCGCCGAAGAACGAGCCCCAGATTCCGAGCCACAGCGCGCGCCCAGGCTCGCCGTTGCGTCCCATCGGGTAGCCGTCGAACGTGGTCGCGACCGTGGAAGGCGTGCCGGGAATGCCGAGGAGCACCGCGGTGACGAGGCCGCCCGCGGAGCCGCCGACATAGAGTCCCGCCATGGCCGCGAGCCCCTGCAGCGGGTCGAGGCCGAACGTGAACGGCAGCGCGACGATGATCGTCATCGTCACCGTGACGCCGGGGAGCGCGCCGCCGATCACGCCCGCGAGCGTGCCGAGGAAGAGCGGCAGCAGGTACTTCACATGCACGATGTTGACGAGCGCGGCGCCGAGGAGGTCGAACATGGCTAGAAATCCGTCCAGCGGCCGCGCGGCAGCAGCACCTGCAGGTAGCCCTCGAACATGTAATAGGTCACGGCGGTCGCGATCGACGCGACCAGCGCGAGCACGATCCAGGCGCGCCGCGTGCGCGGCCGCGCCATGGCGTACTGCATCACGGCGAGGAAGGCGACGGTGGCGATGCGGAAGCCCAGGTACGGGAGCAGCACCACGTACACGGTGAAGATCGCGAACATCACCGCCACCATGTCGTAGCGCGGCTTCGCGGGCCGCGCCTTCGCCGGCGCGGCGGCCGGCGGCGCGCGGCGCCGCGCCGCGACATCGAACACGATCATGAGGAAGCTCAGGAACGCGGTCGATCCCAGCACCAGCCGCGGATAGAAGGCGGGACTCACCGGGACCAGCGGGTTCGAGTGGATCTCGAAGGTGAGCCCCAGCAGCGCGAGGCTCACCACGAGGATCACGAGCCCCGCGATCGTGTCGCGTCCCATGGCGGGCGGCCGCTCAGCGCTTGAGGAGGCCCAGCTCCTTGGCGAGATCCTTGTTGACCTGGTCGTTCTTCTTCAGGAACGCGGTGTATTCCTGCGCGTTGAGGTAATGCACCAGCGTTCCCTGCAGCTTCATCGCCTTGGCGAATCCCGGCTCCTTCGCCGCGGCGCCGCACGCGGAGCGCAGCTTCTCCAGCACCGGCGCGGGCGTTCCCTTCGGCGCGAGGAGCCCGCGGTTCACCGCGTACTCCACGTCCACGCCCTCCTCCTTCAGCGTCGGCACGTTGGGAATCTCCTCCGAGCGCTTCTCGGTCGCGATCGCGAGGAAGCGGATGTGGCCCGCGTCCGCCTTTCCCTTCTGCGTGAGGTTCGATTCGCCGAGGTCGACGTGGCTGCCGAGGAGCGCGTTCATGCGCCCCGCGGTGCCTTCGTATGGCACGTACTTGAACTTGATGCCGGCCGCCTTCTCGACCAGCGCCGGGAAGAAGTGGCTGGTGGAGCCGAGCGTCGCGCCGACCGTGATCTGGCCGGGACGCTTCTTCGCGTCGGCGACCATCGACTTGAAGTCCTTCCACGGCGCCTTGGGCGACGCGGTGAGGATCGAGGGCGTCGAGGAGACGAGGCAGATCGGCTCGAAGTCGGTATAGGCGACGTCGGCCACGCCCGTCCAGTAGGTGGAGTGGATCGAGTCGTGCACGGCGAAGATCGTATAGCCGTCGGCGGGCGAGTCCTTGGCTTCCTTCGCGCCCTTGGTGCCCGACGCGCCGCCGATGTTGGCGATGACGATGGTGCCGCCGAGGTGCTGCTGGAAGAACGGCTGGAACGCGCGGTAGATCACGTCGGTGTCGCCGCCGGCGCCCCACGGCACGATGAGCTTGATCGGGCGCTCGGGATACGCGGCGAGCGCGGAGCCTGCGGCGAGGGCGAGTGAGGCGAGGACGAATGCGGCGATGCGTTTCATGGTTCTTCTCCTCCGGATCGGGCCGAGCCCGCATGGTAATCACGAACCGTGCGACGCACAATCGCCGTGGCAGAATCGGACTTTCCTTGCGATTGGGATCCCATGCGAGTCGGACTCCTCGGCGGGGGCGTGATCGCCCGCCTGTTTCTCGAGCACATCCGTGACGGCCGGATGGGCGATGCGCAGGTCGTCGGCATCATGGGGCGCAGCGACGCCTCGCGCGGCGCGGCGCTCGGGCGCGAGTTCGGCGTGCCCTATTCCGCCTCGCGCGACACGCTGATCGCCGCGCGGCCCGACGTCGTCGTGGAAGCCGCTTCGCACGCCGCGGTGCGCGAGCACGCCGAAGCGTTCCTCGAGAACGGCATCGCGGTGATCCTCCTTTCGGGCGGCGCGCTGCACGACGACGCGCTGCGCGAGCGCCTCGAGAAGGCGGCGAAGAAAAGCCGCGCGCTGCTCTACGTTCCCTCGGGCGGCATCGGCGGGCTCGATGCGCTGAAGGCGGTGTGCGCGGCGGGCGTGGAGGAAGTCACCATCGCGGTGACCAAGCCCGCGCGCGCGTGGAAGGAGATCGAGTACGTCGAGCGCCTGGGGATCGACCTCGACCACCTCACTGGACCGGTAACGCTCTTCGAAGGCACGGCGCGCGAGGGCGTGCCGCACTTCCCCGCGAACGTGAACATCGCGGCGGTGCTCTCGCTCGCGGGCGCGGGGTTCGACCGCACGCGCCTCAAGGTCGTCGCCGATCCCGCACTGAAATTCAACACGCACTATATCCACATCAAGGGAGCGACCGGCACCGTGGACCTCAAGTTCGAGAGCATCCCCTCGCCGGTGAATCCCAAGACCGCCATGATCGCCTGCTACAGCGCGCTCGCCGCGCTGCGCGAGTTCGCCTCGCCGGTTCGCTACGGCACCTAGGCGATGGCATACTCGAAGGCTTTCGTGGAAACACTTCCGGAGAACTGAAATGCCCGACGACGTGCGCAACGTGAAGTACGTGATCGACATCGGCCCCGTCCCCTCGCTCCCGGTGGCGGGAAGCGACGCCCGCTTTCCCGTGGGCCGCATCTACTGCGTCGGCCGCAACTACGCCGAGCACGCGCGCGAGATGGGCCACGATCCCGACCGCGAGCCGCCGTTCTTCTTCATGAAGCCCGCCAATTCCATCGTGCAGAACGGCGCGACGATCTCCTACCCGGTGAAGACGAAGGACGTGCACCACGAGATCGAGATGGTGGTCGCCATCGGCAAGGGCGGCAAGGACATCCCGGCCGAGAAGGCGCTCGAGCATGTGTGGGGCTACGGCGTGGGGCTCGACATGACGCGCCGCGACGTGCAGGGCGAGGCGAAAAAGATGGGACGTCCGTGGGAGATGGGCAAGGCGTTCGACGAATCCGCCCCGTGCACGGCGTTGAAGCCCGCCTCCTCCATCGGCCATCCGGCGAAGGGCGCCATCTGGCTCAAGGTGAACGGCCAGGTGAAGCAGCAGGGCGACCTCGCGCAGCAGATCTGGAGCGTGCCCGAGCAGATCGCCTACCTCTCGGGGATGATCACGCTGCAGCCCGGCGACCTCATCTTCTCCGGCACGCCCGCGGGCGTGGGCCCGGTGAAGGCCGGCGACAAGCTCGAAGGCCACGTCGACGGCGTGGGCGACCTCACCATCACCTACAAGTAAGAAGAAATGGGGTCAGGTTAATTTTTGAACCTGTCCCCTTTTTCCCGCCCATGCCGGCGCGTTAGCGAAATGGGGACAGGTTCAAAAATTAACCTGACCCCATTTTTGTCTTTTTTGTCTCTCTCTAAAGCCACTGCGTGGCGGCCCACCACGCGATGCCGGCCATGAAGGCCGAGGCGGGAATGGTGAAGATCCACGCCCACACGATGTTGCCCGCCACGCCCCAGCGCACGGCGGAGAGCTTGCGCGTGGAGCCGACGCCCACGATCGCGCCGGTGATGGTGTGCGTGGTGGAGACCGGAATGCCGAGCGCCGTGGCGAGGAAGAGCGTGATCGCGCCGCCCGTTTCCGCGCAGAAGCCGCCCACGGGCGTGAGCTTCGTGATGCGCTGCCCCATCGTCTTCACGATGCGCCAGCCGCCGAGGAAGGTGCCCAGGCCCATCGTCACGTAGCAGCTGATGATGACCCACGCCGGCACGTGCTCGCGCGCGCCGGGCACGTTCGCCGCGATGAGCAGCACCCAGATGATGCCGATCGTCTTCTGCGCGTCGTTGCCGCCGTGGCCCAGGCTGTAGAGCGAGGAGGAGACGAGCTGCAGCCGGCGGAACCATCGGTCGATCCGCGAAGGCGGCGAGCGGCGGAAGATCCACGACACCAGCACCAGCAGCAGCCCTCCCAGCACGAAGCCCATCAGCGGCGAGAGGAAGATGAAGAGCACCGTCTTCGCGATCCCCGAGGCGACGAGCGCCGGGAACCCCATCTTCGCGACCCCCGCGCCGATGAGCCCGCCGATGAGGGCGTGGGAGGAAGACGACGGCAATCCCGCCCACCACGTGATCACGTTCCACGCGCTCGCGCCCACCAGCGCGCCGAACACCACGTACTGGTCGACGATCTCCACCTCGACGATGCCCTTGCCCACGGTGCTCGCCACCTTGAGGTGGAAGATCGCGAGCGCGACGAAGTTGAAGAAGCCGGCGAGGAGCACCGCCTGGTGGGGTTTCAGCACGCCCGTGGAAACCACGGTCGCGATGGAGTTGGCCGCGTCGTGCAGGCCGTTCAGGAAGTTGAACCCGAGCGCCAGCACCACGAGGAACACCAGCGTCCCGAAGCCGATCTCCATTCCGCTCATGTCGGCCCCGGCGCGGTCAGCTGTTCTCGAGCGAGATGCCTTCGGCGAGGTTCGCCACGTCGAGGCAGCGGTCGGTCACCGCCTCGAGCAGCTGGTAGACCTCCTTCATCTTGATGATCTCGCGCGTGTCCTGCTCCTCGCGGAAGAGCTTCGACATGCCCGAGCGCATGACGCGGTCGGCGTCGCTCTCGAGGCGGTCGATCTCCTCGCAGGTGCGCAGGATCGCCTCGAAGTTGCCGTCCTGCTTGCCGACCTGCTCCACGACGTCGCGCACCCGCTCGCAGCACTTCACGCCGATGTCGGCGAGGCGCGCCGCCTCGGGGGTGATGCGCTTCAGGTCGTAGAGGCTCATCACCTGGGTGGAATCCTGGATGAGGTCGCAGATGTCGTCCATCGCGTTCACGAGCTGGTGGATGTGGTCGCGATCGAGCGGCGTGATGAAGGTCTTGTGCAGCATGCGGATCGTCTCCGCGGTGATGCGGTCGGCGGCGTGCTCCGCGTCGTCGATGACGCGCGAATGCTGCTCGCGGTCCTCGCGCGACTCGTAGTTCTGCATGAGGAGCGCCAACTCGTGCGCGGCGCGAACGATCTGCGCGGCATGGGCGTTGAAGAGGTCGAAGAAGCGACCTTCCTTGGGAAGCAGGCGGCCGAACATGGGAGATCCCGGAGAGGCGGCGGTGGCAGGCTGGCCGCAGTGTAGCAAACGGCGC
>JAICTR010000026.1 GCA_025936275.1 Burkholderiales bacterium | reverse complement strand
CGGATCAATCATTTACAAGACCTTATCGAGAATCCGCTGGAACGTCAATGAAGCGCGTCGCCCGCGCGCCACGACGGTGGGCGCGGTTGTTCGGCCAGGGGCCGATCGGTATAATTTCGTTTTGCGACGAGGGTTTTTCCGAATGCGCGTCATCCAGAAGGCGCTCACTTTCGACGACGTCCTGCTCGTTCCCGCCCACTCGACCGTCCTCCCCCGCGAAGTCCAGCTCGCCTCCCGCCTCACCCGCTCGATCCAGCTCAACATCCCGCTCCTCTCGGCCGCCATGGACACGGTGACCGAGTCGCGCCTCGCCATCGCGCTCGCGCAGGAAGGCGGCATCGGCATCGTGCACAAGAACATGACGCCCAAGGCGCAGGCGGCCGAGGTCGCCAAGGTGAAGCGCTTCGAGAGCGGCGTCGTGAAGGAGCCCATCACCGTCACGCCGGGCATGACGGTGCGCGAGGTGCTCGACATCACGCGCAAGCACCACATCTCCGGGCTCCCGGTGCTCGAGGGCAAGCGCGTGGTGGGCATCGTCACCAACCGCGACCTGCGCTTCGAGACGAACCTCGACCAGCCGGTGAAGAACATCATGACGCCGCGCGACAAGCTGGTCACGGTGAAGGAGGGCGCGCAGCTCGACGATGCCAAGGCGCTCATGCACCGCCATCGCCTGGAGCGCGTGCTGGTGATCAACGGCGACTGGGAGCTGCGCGGGCTGATCACCGTGAAGGACATCCTCAAGTCCTCCGAGCACCCGCTCGCCTGCAAGGACCAGCACGGGCGCCTGCGCGTCGGCGCCGCGGTCGGCGTGGGCGAGGGCACCGAGGAACGCGTCGAGGCGCTGGTCGAAGCGGGCACCGATGTGGTCGTCGTCGACACGGCCCATGGGCACGCGCAGGGCGTGCTCGATCGCGTGAAGTGGGTGAAGAAGAAGTTCCCGCAGATGCAGGTGATCGGCGGCAACATCGCCACGCGTGACGCCGCGAAGGCGATGGTGGACCACGGCGCCGACGCGGTGAAGGTCGGCATCGGCCCCGGCTCGATCTGCACCACGCGCATCGTCGCCGGCGTGGGCGTGCCGCAGATCACCGCCATCCAGGAAGTCGCCGCGGCGCTCGAGGCGAGCGGCATTCCGTGCATCGCCGACGGCGGCATCCGCTATTCGGGCGACATCGCCAAGGCGATCGCCGCGGGCGCCTCCTGCGTGATGCTGGGCAGCCTCTTCGCGGGAAGCGAGGAAGCGCCCGGCGAGATCGAGCTCTTCCAGGGCCGTTCGTACAAGGCCTATCGCGGCATGGGCTCGCTCGGCGCGATGCAGAAGGGCTCCAGCGACCGCTACTTCCAGGACGCGGAGATGAACGCCGACAAGCTGGTGCCCGAGGGCGTCGAGGGACGCATTCCCTACAAGGGGCCGGTCACGGCGATCATCCTGCAGCTCATGGGGGGCGTGCGCGCGAGCATGGGCTACACCGGCTGCCGCACCATCGACGAGATGCGCGCCAACGCCCAGTTCGTCGAGATCACCTCGGCGGGCATGCGCGAGTCCCACGTGCACGACGTGCAGATCACGAAGGAAGCGCCGAATTACCACGTCGACTGACCGGATCCTCATCCTCGACTTCGGGTCGCAGCTCACGCAGCTGATCGCCCGGCGCGTGCGCGAGGCGGGCGTCTACTGCGAGCTGCATCCCTGCGACGTGGAAGCCGAGTTCGTGCGCGCCTTCAACCCGCGCGGCGTGATCCTCTCCGGCAGCCACGCTTCCGCGACCGAGGAAACCACCGACCGTGCGCCGCAGGCCGTGTTCGAGCTCGGCGTGCCGGTGCTCGGCATCTGCTACGGCATGCAGACGATGGCGGCACAGCTCGGCGGCTCGGTCGAGCCGGGGAAGGTGCGCGAGTTCGGCTATGCGGAAGTCCGCGCACGCGGCCACTCCAGGCTCCTCGAGGGCATCCAGGACCGCGTGAACGACAAGGGCGAGGCGTTCCTCGACGTGTGGATGAGCCACGGCGACAAGGTGACCGCCATGCCGCCCGGGTTCAAGCTGATCGCGTCGAACCCGGTGTGCCCGATCGCCGGCATGGCGGACGAGTCGCGCCGCTTCTACGCGGTGCAATTCCATCCCGAAGTGACGCACACGAAGAAGGGCAAGGAGATCTACGCGCGCTTCGTGCACGAGATCTGCGGCTGCGGGCCCAGCTGGGACATGCCGGGATTCGTGCCGCGCGCGGTGGCGAAGATTCGCGAGCAGGTGGGCCGGGACGAGGTGATCCTCGGGCTTTCCGGCGGCGTGGACTCGGCGGTCGCGGCGGCCCTCATCCACAAGGCGATCGGCGACCAGCTCACCTGCATCTTCGTGGACACCGGGCTCCTGCGCCTTGACGAAGGCGACCAGGTGATGCAGACCTTCGCCAGGCACCTCGGCGTGAAAGTCGATCGCGTCGATGCCGCGGACGAATTCCTCGGCGCGCTCGCCGGCGTGGCCGATCCCGAGCAAAAGCGGCGCATCATCGGCCGGCTCTTCGTCGAGGTGTTCCAGCGCGAGGCGAAGAAGATGCCGAACGCGAAGTGGCTCGCGCAGGGCACGATCTATCCCGACGTGATCGAGTCCGCGGGCGCGAAGACCAAGAAGGCGGTGAGCATCAAGTCGCACCACAACGTGGGCGGGCTACCCGAGTCGCTGCACCTGAAGCTGCTCGAGCCGCTGCGCGAGCTCTTCAAGGACGAGGTGCGCGACCTCGGGATCGAGCTGGGGCTGTCGCGCGAGATGGTGTTCCGCCATCCCTTCCCCGGGCCGGGCCTGGGCGTGCGCATCCTCGGCGAGGTGAAGAAGGAGTACGCGGACTTGCTGCGCCGCGCCGACGCGATCTTCATCGAGGAGCTGCGCGCCGCGATCACGCCCGAGGGCGTGACGTGGTACGACCAGGTGGCGCAGGCCTTCGCGGTGTTCCTGCCGGTGCGAAGCGTCGGCGTGATGGGCGATGGGCGCACCTACGACTACGTGGTGGCGTTGCGCGCGGTGCAGACCACCGACTTCATGACCGCGCACTGGGCGCATCTTCCCTACGATCTGCTGGCGCGCGTGTCGAGCCGCATCATCAACGAGGTGCGCGGCATCAACCGCGTGACCTACGACATCTCGTCGAAGCCGCCGGCCACCATCGAATGGGAATGAGTCGGCGTACAGGAGATGCCCGCCATGAAAGCGATCGTGGTGACGGACCGGGCCGCGGGCACGGCCGGGATGGAGCTCACCGAGCGGCCGGAGCCCCGGGCCGCGATCAACGATGCCCTCGTTCAAATCCATGCGTCGGGATTCGTCCCGACGGAGCTCGGCTGGCCCTCGACCTGGGTCGATCGTCGCGACCGTGACCGCACGCCGTCGATTCCCGGCCACGAGCTGGCGGGCGTGGTGACCGCGCTCGGCTACGGAACGTCGGGATTGTCGATAGGTCAGCGCGTCTTCGGCCTCGCCGATTGGTACCGCGACGGTACCCTGGCCGAGTCGGTGGCCATCGAGGCGCGCAACCTCGCGCCGTTGCCGGGCGACGTGGATTTCGCGGTGGGGGCGAGCCTGCCGATCTCGGGCCTCACCGCGTGGCAGGGATTGTTCGAGCATGGCCGCCTGCGCGCCGGCCAGAGCGTCATCGCGCACGGCGCCGCGGGCGCGGTCGGCGCGATGGTGACTCAGCTCGCACGGGAGGCGGGCGCCCACGTCATCGGCACGGGACGCGCCGCCGACCGCGAAAAGGCGCTCGGCTTCGGCGCGCACGCATTCGTCGACCTCGACCGCGACACGCTGGAAGACGTGGGCGGGGTCGACCTGGTGTTCGATGTCATCGGCGGCGACATCGGGAAGCGGTCCGCGCGGCTCATCCGGGCGGGAGGAACGCTGGTGTCGGCCGTCGGGCCCTCCGCGGCGCGGCCCGTCGACGGCCGTGCCATCGATTTCGTGGTCGAGTCCGATCGTCGCCAGCTGGGCGAGATCGTGCAGCGGGTGCGGGACGGACGCCTGCGCACCCACATCGGCCATGTCGCGACGCTCGACGATGCCGTGGCCGCGTTCAACGCGACCGGACGGCGTGCGGGCAAGACGGTCGTTCGCGTCCGTCCGCTGGCCCGATAGGGCGCGGAGTGAGCCCGGCCGAGCAATACATGCGCGAGGCGCTCGCCCTCGCTGCCGAGGCGGCACGGGCCGGCGAGGTGCCCGTGGGCGCCGTCGTGGTGACGGGCGGGCGCATCATCGGCCGCGGCTACAACCGCCCCATCTCTTCCGCGGATCCCACCGCGCATGCCGAGGTGGTCGCGCTGCGCGAAGCCGCGGCGTCCGAGCGCAACTACCGCCTTCCCGGCTGCGAGCTCTACGTCACACTCGAGCCATGCGCGATGTGCGTGGGCGCGATGATCCACGCGCGCCTCGCCCGCGTGGTCTTCGGCGCGCGCGATCCGAAGACCGGCGCATGCGGCGGCCTCGCGGACCTCACGTCCCTGCCGTACAACCACCAGACGCGCTTCGAGGGCGGCGTGCTGGCCGAGGAGTGCGGGGCGCTTCTCAAGCGCTTCTTCGCCGAGCGCCGATGACGCCGCGCGGCCCCGCCGGACGGTAAAATCGGCTCTCGCCTGCCGCGAGCCGAAAGCCGCATGACCGCACCTCGCTTCGTCCATCTGCGCCTGCACACCGAGTACTCGATCGTGGACGGCATGGCGCGGGTCGACGACGCGGTCGCGGCCGCCGCGGCCGACGGCATGCCGGCGCTGGCGATCACGGACCTCTCCAACCTCTTCGGCGCGATCAAGTTCTACGAGGCGGCACGCGCCCAGGGCGTGCAGCCGATCATCGGCTGCGACATCTGGCTCACCAACGAGCGCAACCGCGACGCCGCCTACCGCATGGCGCTCATCGTGCGCAATCGCACGGGCTACCTCCAGCTTTGCGACCTCCTCTCCCGTGCGCATGCCGAGAACCACTGGCGCGGGCGCGCCGAGGTGAAGCGCGAGTGGCTCGCGGGCTGCACCGGACTCATCGCGCTTTCCGGCGGCGAGGCGGGCGACGTCGGCCAGGCGCTCGCCTCGGGCAACCGCGAGCAGGCGGAAGCGCTCGCGCGCGCCTGGGCCGGCGACTTTCCCGGCGCGTACTACATCGAGCTGCAGCGCGTGGACAAGGTGAAGAGCGCGGCGGCGGTGCAGGCCCAGGCGAACCTCGCCTCGCGCCTCGCGATCCCCGTGGTCGCGACCCATCCGATCCAGTTCGTGAAGCCGGCGGATTTCCGCGCGCACGAGGCGCGCGTGTGCATCGCGCAGGGCTACGTCCTCGGCGACAACCGGCGGCCGCGCGATTTCCATCCCGCGCAGTACTTCAAGTCGCAGGCGGAGATGGCGGAGCTCTTTGCCGACATCCCGGAGGCGCTCGAGAATTCCGTCGAGATCGCCCGGCGCTGCGGCTTCGAGTTCACGCTCGGCAAGAGCCGGCTGCCGGATTTCCCCACGCCCCACGGCGAGTCGATCGAGGAGTACCTGAGGAGCCAGGCGCTCGCGGGCCTCGAGCGGCGCCTCGAGGTGCTGTATCCGGACGCCGCCGCGCGCGATGCCGAGCGCCCGCGCTACGTGGAGCGCCTCGAGTACGAGGCGAAGACCATCGTGCAGATGGGCTTCCCGGGCTACTTCCTGATCGTCGCCGACTTCATCAACTGGGCGAAGACGAACGGGGTGCCGGTGGGACCCGGACGCGGCTCGGGCGCGGGCTCGCTGGTCGCGTATGCGCTCGGCATCACCGACCTCGATCCGCTCAAGTACGACCTGCTCTTCGAGCGCTTCCTCAACCCCGAGCGCGTGTCGATGCCGGATTTCGACATCGACTTCTGCCAGGACGGGCGCGACCGCGTGATCGACTACGTGCGGCACAAGTACGGCGCGCAGTGCGTCTCGCAGATCGCGACCTTCGGCACCATGGCGGCGAAGGCGGTGGTGCGCGACGTGGGCCGCGTGGTCGGCATGCCCTACGGCGAGGTCGACCGCATCGCGAAGCTCGTGCCCTTCGAGCTCGGCATCACGCTCGAGAGGGCGCTCGAGGCCGAGCCGCAGCTGCGCCAGCTGGTCGACGAGCAGGAGGAGGTCGCGGAGCTGATGACGCTCGCGCGTGCGCTCGAGGGCCTCACGCGCAACGTCGGCATGCATGCGGGGGGCGTGCTCATCGCGCCCGGCAAGCTCACCGACTTCACGCCGCTCTATTGCGCCGACGGCTCGAGCGCGACGGTGAGCCAGTACGACAAGGACGACGTCGAGAAGATCGGCCTCGTGAAGTTCGACTTCCTCGGGCTCACGACCCTCACCATCCTCGCCGAGAGCGAGCGCAACATCCACGTTCTGGGCGCGCCGGGCTTCGACATCCAGAAGATCCCGCTCGACGACCCCGCGTCCTACCGCATCTTCTCCTCCGGCAACACGGTCGCGATCTTCCAGTTCGAATCGCGCGGCATGCGCGACCTCATCATGAAGGCGCGGCCCGACCGGCTGGAGGACCTCATCGCGTTGAACGCGCTCTACCGCCCGGGCCCGATGGACCTGATTCCCGACTTCATCGAGAGGAAGCACGGCCGCCAGCGCTGGGAGTACCTCGATCCGCGGCTGAAGGACATCCTCGACGAGACCTACGGCGTCATGACCTACCAGGAGCAGGTGATGACGATCGCCCAGGTGGTGGGCGGCTACACGCTCGGCGGCGCGGACCTGCTGCGCCGCGCGATGGGCAAGAAGAAGCCCGAGGAGATGGCCAAGCAGCGCGCGATCTTCCTCGAGGGCGCGGCCAAGCGCGGGCTCGAGGAGGAGAAGGCGGGCACGCTCTTCGACCTCATGGAGAAGTTCGCGGGCTACGGCTTCAACAAGTCGCACGCCGCGGCCTACGCGTACGTCGCCTACCAGACCGCCTACCTCAAGGCGCACCATGCGGCGGCGTTCATGGCGGCCAACATGTCGGCGGTGATGAACGACACCGACAAGGTGCAGGTGCTGCACGACGATGCGCGCGCCAACGGCCTCGAGGTGCAGCCGCCCGACATCAACACTTCGACCTACCGCTTCGTGCCCGTTGACGAGAAGCGCATCCGCTACGGGCTGGGCGGCGTGAAGGGCACCGGCGAAGGCGCCATCGCCTCGATCGTCGCGGCGCGCGAGGCGGCGGGATCCTTCAGCGGGCTCGCCGATTTCTGCCGCCGCGTGGACCGGCGCCTCGTAAACCGGCGCGCGATGGAGGCGCTCATCAAGGCGGGGGCGTTCGATTCCCTGGAGGCGAACCGCGCGAGCCTCCTCGCCTCGCTCGCCGATGCCATCGAGGTCGCGGAGAAGAGCGAGCAGTTCGCCGCGCAGACGAGCCTCTTCGGCGGCGGCGGGTCGGGCGGCGCGGAGGAAGCGTTCACGCTCACCCGATGCGCGCCGTGGGGCGAGCGCGAGCGGCTGCAGAACGAGAAGCAGGCGCTCGGCTTCTATCTCTCGGGCCATCCGTTCAACGCCTACCGCGAGGAGCTGCGCCGCTTCGCGCGCACCTCGCTCGCCTCGATCGTGCCGCAGTTCGAGCCGGTGATGCTCGCCGGCGTGATCTACGGCGTGCAGCTTCGCAACTCGCGGCGCGGACGCATGGCGATCCTCACCTTGGACGACGCCACCGCGCGCATCGAGGTGGTGGTGTACAACGAGCTCTTCCAGGCGAAGCGCGCGATCATCCAGGAAGACCAGGTGGTGGTGGTGCGCGGCAAGGTGTTTCCCGACGAGTTCTCGGGCGGCTTGCGCATCACCGCGGACGAGGTGATGGACCTCGCCGAGGTGCGCTCGGCGCACGCGCGGCTGCTGCGCCTCTCGATCAACGGCCAGGCGGATTCGGCGAGGCTCAAGTCGCTCCTCGCGCAGTACGGCGGCGGCAAGTGCCAGGTCGCCATCCGCTATCGCAATGCGCGCGCCGAGTGCGACATCCGCCTGCCCGAAAGCTGCCGGGTGAAGGTCTCGGCGCCGCTCCTCGATTCGCTCGTGCAGTGGCTCGACGAGAGGAACGTCGAGGTCGTCTACTAGGCTTTCCCGACCCGGAGGAACGATGGACCTGCAGTTGAAGGGGCGCACGGCGCTCGTCACGGGCGCGAGCTCCGGCATCGGGCGCGAGATCGCGCGCGGCCTCGCGCGCGAGGGCGTGAAGGTGGCGATGGGCGCGCGCCGGCGCGAGAAGCTCGAGTCGCTCGCCGACGAGATCGAAAGCGAGGGCGCGGCGCGGCCGGTGGTGATCGTGCACGACGCGCTCGACGCCGGCTACGTCGAGGCGGTCGCCGCGCAGGCGATCGCGGCGCTCGGGCCGATCCAGATCCTCGCCAACAACGCGGGCGGGAGCCGCGCGTTCGGCAAGGACGCGACCGAGGCGCAGTGGGACGAGGCGCTCACGTTGAACTTCACGCGCCACCGCCAGCTCACCAACCGGCTCCTTCCCGGCATGATCGAGGGGCGCTGGGGCCGCGTCATCAACATCACCGGCAAGTCGGAACCGGACAACGTGAACGGCGCCTTCTGCGCCAAGGCCGCGCTCACCGCGTGGTCGAAGGGATTGTCGCGCGAGGTGGGCCGGCACGGCATCACCGTGAACTGCATCCCGCCCGGGCGCATCCTCTCGGAGCAGATCCTGCGCAACTACACGCCCGAGTACCGCGCATGGCAATCGGAGCATGAGATCCCGATGGGGCGCTACGGCAACCCCGAGGAGCTCGCGGACCTCGCCGTGTTCCTCGCCTCGCCGCGTGCGGGCTACATCACCGGCGCGGTCTACCCGGTGGACGGCGGCTTGCGCCGCTACCAGTACTGAGGCCCATGCAACCGTTCGATCCGTCGCGTACCTGGGACGTGCTCGTGCTGGGCGGCGGCAACGCGGCGCTCTGCGCGGCGATCACGGCGCGCGCCGCCGGCGCGAGCGTGCTGCTGGTGGAATCGGCGCCGATCGCGTTCCGCGGCGGCAACAGCCGGCACACGCGCAACATGCGCACCATGCATGACGCGCCGCTGGGCCCGCTCACCGATGCCTATCCGGAGGAGGAGTACTGGCAGGATCTGGTGAAGGTGACCGGCGGCCTCACCGACGAGCGCCTCGCGCGCATGGCGATCCGCGAGACCGAGCGCCACGTGCCGTGGATGATCGCGCACGGCGTGCGCTTCCAGGCGCCGCTCGGCGGGACGCTGCACCTCGCGCGCACCAACGCATTCTTCCTCGGCGGCGGCAAGGCGCTCGTGAACGCCTATTACGCCGCGGCGCAGGCGCTCGGCGTGGCGGTCTCGTACGAGACCGAGGTCGTGGACATCGCGCTCGACGACGGGCGTTTCGCGAGCGCGACGGTGGCGCGCGCCGGCGAGCGCCACGCGATTCGTGCGAAGGCGGCGGTGGTCGCGGCCGGCGGCTTCGAGTCGAACCTCGCGTGGCTGCGCGAAGCGTGGGGCCCGCCCGCCGACAACTTCATCGTGCGCGGCACGCCGTACAACATGGGGGTGGTGCTGAAGCTCTTGCTCGCGAAGGGCGCCAGGGCGGTGAGCGATCCCACGCAGGGGCATTGCGTGGCGATCGACGCGCGCTCGCCGCGCTACGACGGCGGCATCGTGACCCGCGTCGATGCGGTTTCGCTCGGCATCGTCGTGAATCGCGAGGCGCGGCGCTTCTACGACGAGGGCGAGGACTTCTGGCCCAAGCGCTACGCGATCTGGGGAAGGCTCGTCGCCGCGCAGCCCGAGCAGATCGGCTATTCGATCATCGACGCGAAGTCCATGGGCCGCTTCATGCCGCCCGTGTTCCCGCCGGTGAAGGCGGCCTCGATCCATGAGCTCGCGGACGCGCTCGGGCTCGACGCCGAGGCGCTCGAGCGCACGATCGCCGGGTTCAACGCCGCCGTGCGCCCCGGCACGTTCGACCACACGAAGCTCGACGATTGCCGCACCGAAGGCCTATCGCCGCCGAAGACGCACTGGGCGCGCCGCATCGATACGCCTCCGTACTACGCCTATCCGTTGCGCCCCGGCATCACGTTCACCTATCTCGGGGTCGCGATCGACGAGCGCTCGCGCATGCTGATGCAGGAGGGAAGCCCGGCGGCGAACGTGTACGCCGCGGGCGAGATCATGGCCGGCAACATCCTCGGCAAGGGGTATCTCGCCGGGATCGGCATGGCGATCGGGACGACCTTCGGCCGCATCGCGGGCGCGGAGGCCGCGCGCCATGCGCTCGCCTGAGGCTCCGTCCCTCGAGGGACTGGTCGCCGAGGCGCAGCGCGTCCTCGCGATCTGCAACGCGTGCCGCTATTGCGAGGGCTACTGCGCCGTCTTCCCGGCGCTCGAGCGGCGCCTTTCGTTCAGCGAGGGCGACATCCATTACCTCGCGAGCCTGTGCCACAACTGCGGCTCTTGCCTCTACGCGTGCCAGTACGCGCCGCCGCACGAGTTCCGGCTCGACTTCCCGCGCGTGATGGCCGAGGTGCGCGGCGCGACGTATCGCAAGTACACGTGGCCCGGCGCATTTTCGGGGCTCTTCGGCCGCAACGGGCTCGCCGTCGGACTCGCGATCATCGCGGCGCTCGTGCTCGCGTTCGCGTTCATCGCCGCCTACGCCGGCCCCGAGCGGTTCGTCTCCGCGTGGAGCGATGCGCAGGGCTCGTTCCATGCGCTCCTGCCGCACGATGTGATGACCGGGATCTTCGGCATCGTGTTCGTCGCCGCGGTCGCGCTGCTGGGCGTGGGGTTCGCGCGCTTCTGGCGCGACATGGGCGAGAAGGGGGGCGAGCTTGCCGCGGCGAGCGCCGCCGAGGCGGCCCACGACGCGTTCACGCTGAAGTACCTCGATGGCGGCGGCATCGGCTGCACCTATCCCGACGCGCGGCCCTCCTATGCGCGCCGCCGCTTCCATCACCTCACGTTCTACGGCTTCCTGCTCTGCTTCGCCGCGACCTGCGTCGCGACGATCTATTACTACGGCTTCGGCTGGAAGGCGCCGTATCCCTACCTGAGCCTCCCGGTGATCCTCGGCACGCTGGGCGGCATCGGGCTCCTCATCGGGCCGCCGGGCCTGCTCTGGCTCAAGGCGCGCCGCGATCCGGAGCTCGCCGATCCGCGGCAGGGCGGGATGGACGTCGCGTTCCTCGTGCTGCTGTTCCTCACCGGGGTGACGGGCCTCGGCCTGCTCGCATGGCGCGAGACGGCCGCGATGGGCACGCTCCTCGCGATCCACCTCGCGATGGTGCTCGCGCTCTTCGCGACCATGCCCTACGGCAAGTTCGTGCACGCGGTCTACCGGTTCGCGGCGCTCGCGCGCTTCCATCTCGAGCGCCGCCGGCCGCTCGACCATACCGCGGAGTAAGTGTCATTGCCGTGAAGGAGCGGGAATCCATGGTTCCCGCCTTCGCCGGAACGACGTCATGCGGTGGGCCGCACCTGGAAGGACGCGAACATGCCTTCGCCCTCGCTCACCTCGACGCTCTGCACTTTCGCCGCGGGCGGCCCACGGCGCGTCCACGCGAGCAGCGCGTCGATGGCTTCGCCCGGACCCTGCGCGAGCACCTCGACGCTGCCGTCGGCGCGGTTGCGCACCCAGCCCGTGATCGAAAGGCGCTCGGCCTCGGCGAGCGCCGCGAAGCGGTAGCCCACGCCCTGCACGCGCCCGCGCACCACCATCCGCACGGTGCGCCGCGCCTCATTCATCGCCGCGCACCCGCCCGCGCAATTGCTTGGTGCCGGCGCGCAGCTTCTTTCCCTCGATGCGGCGCTTCTTCGAGGCGAGCGAAGGGCGCGTCGGCACGCGCTTCTTCGGCACGCGGTTCAATCGCTCCAGGCGCTCGGCGAGGCGCCGGAAGGCGGTCTCGCGGTTGCGGAACTGCGAGGGCGAATCCTGCGCGATGACCACGACGCCCGAGGGCGGGTGCACCAGGCGCAGCGCCGATTCCGTGCGGTTCACGTGCTGGCCGCCGGGGCCGCTCGCGCGGAACACCTGCACCTCGACCTCGCGCTCGAGGATGTCGCGATCGAGGGAATACGGCGGCGGGCGTTGCGGTTCGCGGGCGGGCATGGAGGGGCGAGGGTTACAGCTGTATTTTGCCGTCTCGGCGGATTGTGATGGCGGTCACGGCTCGGCCGCGGTCGCTGCGGGAGGATGGCGTCATTCGCGGGCGACGGTCCACGTCCGCGAATTTTCCCGCAAGGCGCACTTGCGAATGGCCCGCCGGAGAAATCCGGCGGGCTCCCTTTTTCGCCGTGCACGCCTTTGAGCGGCCACGGTCCGCTCCAACGGCGAATTTCAAACACACGCCGTTGAGCGGCGAAGGTCCGCTCCAACGGCGAATTTCAAACACACGCCGTTGAGCGGCGAAGGTCCGCTCCAACGGCGAACCTTAACTATTTGATGCGCATTCCCGGGTGCGCGCCGGAATCGGGTGCGAGCAGGAAGATCGCGCTGCCGTCGCCCGCCGCGAGCACCATGCCCTGCGATTCGCCGAAGCGCATCTTGCGCGGTGCGAGGTTCGCGACCATCACGGTGAGCCGACCCACCAGCTCCTTCGGCGTGTAGGCGGAGCGGATGCCGGCGAACACCGTGCGGCTCTCGATGCCGATGTCGAGCGTGAGCTTGAGGAGCTTGTCGGCATCGGCGACCAGCTCCGCCTCGACGATGCGCGCCACGCGCAGGTCGATCTTGCCGAAGTCGTCGATCGAGATCGTGTCGCCCACCGGCAGGATCACCGGCGGCTTGGGCGGCTCGACGGGCTCGAGCTTGAACTCGTGCGTCTCGCCGCCCGCGGCCGGCTTCGCTTCGGGCTTCGGGGCGCCCGGCTTCGGTTCCGGCTCGAGGAGCTGGTCGATCTGCTTCGGGTCGATGCGCGAGACCAGGTGCCGATAGGGCTGCACCTTGTGCCCGGGCTTGAGCGGGTTGCCGACATCGTCCCAAGTGAGGGGCTTGGCGAGCGCGAGGAACGCTTCCACTTCCTCGGCCACCTTCGGCAGCACCGGCTTGAGGTAGATCGTGAGGATGCGGAAGAGCTCGAGGTAGAGCGTGCAGAACCACTGCAGCGCCGCGTCCTGGCCGGGCTCCTTCGCGATCTCCCAGGGCTTCTGCTCGTCCACGTACTGGTTCACGCGGTCGGCGAGGAACATCACCTGGCGGATCGCCTTGCCGAACTCGCGCGCGTCGTAGTCGGCGGCGATCGCATCGGCGAAGCTCCTCACCTCGAAGAGGATGGCGGGCGCCTGCTCGTCGTCGGGCGCGGGGGCGGCGAGGTTGCCGCGCATCTTGTAGCGCAGCTCGCGGCCGGCGGAAAGCGGCTCCTCGGAGAGCGCGCCCGCGAAGCGCTTGGCGATGAAGCCCGCGGCGCGGCTCGCGATGTTCACGTACTTGCCCACCAGGTCCGAGTTCACCCGTGCGATGAAGTCGTCCGGGTTGAAGTCGAGGTCCTCGACGCGGTCGTTCAGCTTCGCCGCGAGGTAGTAGCGCACCCACTCGGGATTGAGGCCCAGGTCGATGTAGCGCTGCGGGCTCACCGAGACGCCGCGCGACTTCGACATCTTCTCCCCGGAAAGCTGCAGGAAGCCGTGGACGTAGACCTTGTCCGGGACCTTGCGCTCGGCGAACCTGAGCATCGCCGGCCAGAAGAGCGTGTGGAAGTAGATGATGTCCTTGCCGATGAAGTGCACCTGCTCGAGCTTCGGGTCCGCCAGGTACTTGGCGAAATCCTGGCCTTTCTTCTCGAGCAGGTTCTTGAGCGAGGCGAGGTAGCCGATCGGCGCGTCGAGCCAGACGTAGAAGTACTTGCCGGGGGCGCCGGGGATCTCGATCCCGAAGTAGGGCGCGTCGCGCGTGATGTCCCAGTCGTTGAGGCCGCCGTCCAGCCACTCGCGCACCTTGTTCGCGACTTCCGGCTGCAGGCGCCCGTCCTG
>JAICTR010000257.1 GCA_025936275.1 Burkholderiales bacterium | reverse complement strand
GCGGGCGATGCGCGCGAGCCCGTCGAGAACCAGATTCTCGTGGATCGAGAACGCCATGGGAAGGAGCGGGGCGAGCGCGCGCGCCGCGCCGCCGGAGACGATGACGTGCTCGGGGGCCATGCCGTTCCCGCTCATCGCGTGGCGCATGCGCTGGATCGCCCCGACGCAGGCCTGCAGCGCGCCGCTCGCGATCGCGTCCTCCGTGTTGTCGGGAAAGTCCTGGAAGGCGCCCGCGGCGAGCGGCAGGCCCGCGGTGCGCGAGGCGAGCGCGCCGCGCATGAGGTCCGGTCCGGGCACGATGATGCCGCCGCGAAAGCGGCCGCTCGCCTCGAGCGCATCGACGGTGAGCGCGGTGCCGGCGCCCACCACGAGCTTCGCGCCGGTACCGATCGCGTGCGCGGCGATGAGCGCGGCCCATCGATCGGCGCCGAGGCGCGCGGGATCGCGATAACCGTTCACCACGCCGAGCTGGCTCGCCGCGGCGCCCGCGATGCGCAACGTCGCGCCGTGCGATGCGCACGCCGCGGCGAGCCATCGCTCGACCCCAGCGCCGGCGACGTTGCACGCGATCGCGCGATCGAGCGGCGGAAGCCCGGACCATGCGGCGGCGATGGAAGCGGCTTCGCTCGTGGCGACCGCTCCCGTCCGCACCCACGCGGTCCCGTCGTGCAGCCCCCACTTGATGCGCGTGTTGCCGGCGTCGATCGCGAGGACGGGGTCGCGGGCCTGCATCGGCGCGGCGCTCACCGGGCGCGCAGCGAGATCTCGGCCGAGGCGAGCGCGACGCTGCGGCCCTCGGCGGTCTCCACCACGAGCGCGCCATCGGGCGCGACATCCGCCACGCGTGCGTCGAACGGCGCGTCGCGCGTCGGCACCACGCGCACCGGCCGGCCCTGGTAGGCGTGCATCGCGCGCCACTCGTCGCGCACGCCGGGAAAGCCGCGGCGATCGAACGCCTCGAGCGCGCGCCCGAGGTGCGAGAGGATCGCGGCGAGGAGCGCGCTGCGCGACGGGAGCGAAGCGGCGCACGTCGCCACGTCGCACACCGGCTGGTCGATGCGATCGACGGCGCGCTCGCCGAGGCGATAGTTCACGCCCACGCCCACCACCGCGACGGTCGGGCCCTGGATCTCGCCGTTGGTCTCCACCAGGATCCCGGCGAGCTTGCGGAAATCGCACACCACGTCGTTGGGCCACTTCACCTGCGTGCGCTCCACGCCGCACTCGGCGAGCGCGCGCGCGACCGCGACGCCCGCGGCGAGCGAGAGCCCGCCCAGGTGGCCCGCACCGCGCTCGAAGCGCCACAGCAGCGAGAAGGTGAGGCTGCCACCGACCGTCGCGATCCACGTGCGCCCGCGCCGGCCGCGCCCCGCGCTCTGCCACTCCGCGGCGAGGCAGGTGCCCGAAGGCGCGCCCGCCGCGGCGAGCTGCAGCAGGCGCGTGCTGGTCGAATCCACCTGGTCCGCGACCTCGAGCCTCACGCGCGAGCGCTCGCGCGCGAGCCGCGCGCCGATCGCGTCGGCGTCGAGGAACTCGATCGGCGCGGCGAGCTTGTAGCCCTTGCCGCGCACGCTGAAGAGCTCGACGCCGAGCTCGGGCGCCATCCTGAGCGCTTCCGAAAGCGTCGCGCGCGATCGCCCCAGCGCACGCGCGATGTCCTCGCCCGAATGGAACCTTCCGTCGGCGAGCGCGCGCAGCGCACGGAACGTGAGCTCGCTCAATGCGCTCCCTCTCCGCTGCGGGAGGGTCGCTCATTCTCGGCGCGGCACTCGTAGGCCTCGCGCCGGTACGCGATGTCGGCGACGATCGCATCGAGCAGCAGCCGCACGCGCCGCGTGAGCCGGCTCCCGGCGCGGAAATCGGCCTCCGCGATGAAGTCGGCGCGCCGCGCCTCGAGGAGCTTCACGCACGTGGCGCGGCCCTTGCCCTTCGGGTCGTACACCGCGACGGTGTGCCCGCCGCTCTTCTTGGTGAGCGCCATCGACGGCACGTCGGTCATGCCGTCGCCCACGTACACGATGTTCTGGAACGGGATCGGCCGCTCCTCCTCGGGCATGTGCTCGTTGATCGATTCGGTCACCGCCTCGATGCCCTTGTTGATGCGGAACATGAACTGCGTCTTCATCGTGTCGGTGACGAGCAGCTTCGGGAACGTCGCGATGCCGTGGTGGTTGAAGTGGTACTCCGAGGCGTAGATGCGCTTGAAGTGGCGGCGGATCGAGACGCCGTCGAGGATCTCCTTCTGTCCCGCGGAGATGAGGTAGTGCTGCAGCTTCGCCTGGCCGCGGCTCCTCTTCCTCACGTACGCGTTCATGCGCGCGAACCACGTCGCGACGCCGGGGAAGTATTCGATCGCGCGCGCCATCGCGGCGAAGTCCTCGCGCTTCACGTCGACGCGAACGCGCTCGAGCGCCTCGAGGATGTGGCGCATGTACACGAGCATCGGATCGGACTCGGTGTCGCGCGCCTCGCGATTCACCATCGCCCAGAACTGCGCGGGCTCCACGCCGATCTTCGGCAGCACCGTGTATTCCTGCATGGGCTGCGGCGACAGCGTGCCGTCGAAATCGTAGACGAGCGCGATCGTGTTCTGGAAGAAACTTTTGCTCACGAGGCCCAATCCAAGCGGGGTTGTGCCATTCTACCGGGGTATGAATTTCACGTTCCTTCCGACGCTTCCGTTCACGCTCAGCTATCCGCTGCTGTTCGGCGTGCTGCTCGTCGCGGGAATGCTCGGAGGCGAGCTCGCCCGCATCGCGCGCATCCCGCGCATCATCGGCTACGTCGTGGTGGGGTTCCTGCTCGCGCCGTTCACGCGCGCGATGGGCATGAGCTCGCTCCTCGACGAGGGGCGCATCTTCGTCGACCTGGCTCTCGGTCTCGTGCTCTTCGACCTCGGCCGGCGCATGGACCTCAAGTGGATGAAGCGCGACTGGACGATCGCCGCATGCGGCTTCGCGGAGAGCCTGCTCGCGTTCTTCGCGGTGCTCGCCGCGCTCCTCGCGCTGCAGTACGACCCGTTGAAGGCGGCGCTCGCCGCGGCGATCGCGATGACCACTTCGCCCGCGGTGCTGCTGCTCATCGTGCACGACTCGCATTCCGACGGGCAGGTCACCGACCGCGCGATGAACCTCACCGCGCTGAACGGCCTGGTCGCATCGATCCTCGTCACCATCCTGCTCGGCTCCGCGCATTACGAGGCGCAGTCGCAAGTGGAGGTGGCGTTCCTGCAGCCGCTCTACCTCTTCCTCGGCTCGCTCGGGCTGGGCGCGGCGATGTCGTGGATCGCGCGCGTCATCGCGCGCCACATCGAGAAGACGCGCGAGGTGCACTTCGCGCTCATCGCCGGGATGGTGGTGTGCGCGGTGGGGCTCGCGACGATGCTGAAGCTCCCGGTGATCCTCGCGCTGCTTTGCTTCGGGCTCTTCGCGAGGAACGACGACCGCAGCTACGACCTCCTCAACGTGAACCTCGCCCCGGTGGGGCGCCTGCTCTACATCGTGCTCTTCGTGATCACCGGCGCGAGCCTGCCGCTCGCCTCGCTCCTCGAGGGCGGCCTCGCCGGCCTCCTCGTCGCGCTCGCGCGCGGCGCGGGCAAGATGACCGGCGTGCTCGCCATCGCGCCGCTCGGCGGGCTGCGCGTGCGCCAGGCGCTCGGCCTGGGCGCGACGATGCTCCCGATGTCGAGCCTCGCGCTCCTCATGGAGCACGACATCTCGCGGCTCTTCCCGCCGTTCGGCGTGGAGCTTTCCACGGTGCTGCTCTCGTCGATCGTGGTGATGGAGATCGCCGGTCCCTTCGCGGTGCGCTGGGGATTGCGCTTCGCGGGCGACGCCGCGCCGGTCGATCTCACCGCCACCACGCGCATGGTGGCGCGCGTGACGACGGGGGATTGAAGGTGCCGCTCGAATTCCACAGCTCGGAGCTCCTCACCTTCGGCGTCGAGCTGGAGCTGATGGTGCTCAACACGCGCGACTACAACCTGAGCCGCGGCGCCCCGGACCTCCTCGCGCGCCTCGCCAAGAAGAAGCTGCCGGGCGAGGTGAAGCCCGAGATCACCGAGAGCATGATCGAGGTGAACTCCGAGGTGAATCGCCGCCACGCGAAGCTCCTGGAGGAGCTGCGCGAGGTGCGCGACGCGATCACGCGCGAGGCCGAGCGACTCAACATCGCCATCGCGGGCGGCGGCTCGCACCCGTTCCACCAGTGGCAGGAGCGGCGCATCTTCGCCTCGGAGCGCTTCCTGCACGTCTCCACGCTCTACGGCTACCTCGCGAAGCAGTTCACCGTGTTCGGCCAGCACATCCACGTCGGCGTGGAAAGCGGCGACGACGCGGTGTACCTCACGCACGCGCTCGCGCCCTACATGCCGCACTTCATCGCGCTTTCCGCCTCGTCGCCCTTCTCGCAGGGCGTGGACACGTCGTTCGAAACGTCGCGCCTGCACGCGGTCTCCGCCTTCCCGCTTTCCGGGCAGATGCCGCCGGTGCGCACCTGGGACGAGTTCAACCGCTACTTCGACGAGATGGCGGGCT
>JAICTR010000258.1 GCA_025936275.1 Burkholderiales bacterium | reverse complement strand
TGATGGTGGCCGACGGCCGGCGCAGGAAGAGGTAGATCACCAGGATCACCAGGAACGCGGTGATGGCGAGCGTGATCTTCACGTCGTGGATCGCGTCGCGGATCGAGGTCGAGCGGTCGAGCTGGATCTGCAGGTCCACCGACTTCGGCATCTGCGCCATGATCGCCGGGAGCGCGCCCTTGATGGCATCGATCGCCGCGACCGTGTTCGCCCCGGGCTGGCGCTGGATGAAGAGCGCGATCGAGGGCTCGCCGTTGGTCCAGCTGCCGGTCTTCACCGACTCGACGCTGTCCTCCACATCCGCCACGTCCTCGAGGCGCACCACGCTGCCATTGGCGAGCGTCGCGATGATGAGCGGGCGGAAATCCTCGGCATGCGCGAGCTGGCGGTTGGCCTGGATGGTGAGCGTCTGGCGCGCGCCGTCGAGCGTGCCCACGGGCGAGTTGGCGTTGGCGGCGTTCAACGCCTTCGCGAGGTCGTCCATGGTGAGGTTCCTCGCCGCGAGCGCATCGGGGCGCGCACGCACGCGCACCGCGAAGCGCTTCTGCCCCGCGACGTTGATCTGCGCCACGCCGGGGAGCGTGGAGAGCGTGGGCGAGATCAGGTTCTCGGCGTAGCTGTCGAGCTCCGAGAGCGCCATCGAGGGCGAGGTGAGCGTCACGAAGATGATCGAGAATTCGCCCGGGTTCACCTTCCGGTAGGAAGGCGGCGTGGTCATCTCGGGCGGCAGGTTCCTCGAGGCGCGGAAGAGCGCCGCCTGCACGTCCACCGCCGCCTCGTCGATGTTGCGGTCCTGGTTGAACTCGAGCGTGATCTGCGTCTCGCCCTGCGTGGAGGTCGAGCTGATGACATCGAGGCTGGAGATGGTGGAGAACTGCTTCTCGAGCGGCGTCGCGACCGAGGCCGCCATCGTCTCGGGTCCCGCGCCCGGCAGCTTCGCGGTCACCTGGATGGTGGGCGTATCGAACTGCGGCAGCGCCGCGATCGGAATGCCGCCATAGGCGAGGATCCCGGCGACCACCGCGGCCGCCGAGAGCAGCACCGTCATCACCGGACGGCGGATGAACGGCTCGGAGATGTTCACGGCGTGCCGTCGAGCCTCAGGCGGGCTTCGCGCCCTTGCCCTTCATGGAGCGGCGTCCTTCGCCCTTCGCCGCTTCCTCGGAGATGCCCGGGCCGGTGCGCTCCGACTCCGCGACCGCGCTTCCGGGCCGCAGGTTCTGCACGCCCTCCACCACCACGCGCGCGCCGGGCGAGAGCCCTTCCACCGCCGCGAAGCCCTCCTCCACGTACGCGAGGCGCACCGCGTGCTGCTCGACCTTGTGGTCGGCTCCGACCACGTACACGAAGCGGTTCTCGGGGCCGGTCTGCACCGCCTGCGCGGGAACCACCGTGGCGTTGCGCAGCGTGCGCGGCGAGACCTGGACCATCACGAACATGCCGGGCCAGAGGCGCGACCTGGGATTGTCGAACTCCGCCTTGAGGCGGATGGTGCCGGTCCCGGTATCGACCGCGTTGTCGACGAACACGATGCGCCCGGTGAACTTGTCGCTCGCGCCCGGCGGCAGCGCCACCGCCGCGACCGGTCCCGCGGCGAGCGCGCGCTGTAGCTCGGGGAGCTCCTTCTCCGGAAGCGAGAAGGCGACGGTGATCGGATCCACCTGCGTCACGGTGACCAGCGGCAGCGATCCGCTCGAGCTGTTGCTCGAGCCCGGCTGCACCAGGCTTCCGGGCCGCACGTTGATGATGCCGGTGCGTCCCGCGAAGGGAGCGCGGATCTCGGTATAGGCGAGCGCCACGCGCGCGGCCTCCACCGCGGCACGATCGATCGCGAGCTGGCCGGTCAACGTATCGACCTGGTTCTGCACCGTGTCGAGCCCCGCCTGCGAGACGAATTTCTGGCGGAAGAGCTCGCGCTGGCGCTCGAGGTTCCTCTGCGCGGTGGCGAGATCGGCCTGGTCCTTCTCGACTTGCGCGCGCGCCTTCTTGAGGTTCGCCTCCTCGGTGCCGGCATCGAGCGTGAAGAGCAGCTGGCCCGCGCGCACCGCCTGGCCTTCGCGGATGTGCACCTGCTTCACGGTGCTGGTGATCTGCGAGCGCAGGTCCACGGACTGGAGCGCGGTCACGGTGCCGTTCGCGCTCAGGCGCACGGGAACGTCGCGCGCCTGCGCGACCGCGGTGACGACGGAAATCGGGCCGCCCACCTTGCGCGCGCCGCGCGCGCCGGATCCCTGCCCCGCGAGGCGCCAGCCGAGCACCACGGCGATGATGACGACGATGGCGCCGCCCACCAGCCAGCGGCGGCGGGAGCTCGGACGGGACGGTTCGATCGCTTCGCTCATGGGGGCAATGGGCGATGATACCCCGGAGCACCATAGCGAAACCGCGTTCCGCCGCGAGGAACGTAAGAATTTGTGTCCGCGCCGCGCCGTGCGTTAAAGCTGAAACTCAGTCCCCAGTCTGGAGCGGCATCTCGTCCGCGGACATCGGAGCGGGCGGCGTGCGCTTCGCGCGGCGGCGGAAGAGCAGCTTCATGAGGCCGCGGTAGAAGAAGCGCACCAGGATCAGCGTGAGGAAGGCCTCGAGCAATGTCGCCACGAACGCGAAGAACGGGTTCCAGCGCTGCGCACGGCGACGGAACTTGGCGAACGCCCGCTCGCGCGCGATCTCGATCGAGTCATAGAACGTCGGCACCACGAGGAGCGTGAGGAGCGTCGAGGTGATCGTGCCGCCGATGATCGCGACCGCCATCGGGCGATAGAACTCGCCGCCCTCGCCCACGCCGATCGCCACCGGCATCATGCCGGCGATGAGCGCGAAGGTGGTCATGAGGATCGGGCGCAGGCGCACGCGCCCGGCATGCATCAGCGCTTCCTCGCGATCGACGCCCTGCGACTCCTCCTTGCGCGCGCAATCCAGCAGCAGGATCGCGTTCTTCGCGACCAGGCCCATCAGCATGATGATGCCGATGAAGCTCATGAGGTTCAGCGTGCCGCGCGTGGCGAGGAGCGCCAGCACCACGCCGATCAGCGAGAGCGGCAGCGACATCATCACGGGCAGCGGCGCGGTGAAGGAGCCGAACTGCATCACGAGCACCAGGTACATCAGCATGATGCCCATGATGAGCGCGGTGAACATCTCGCTGAAGACTTCCTTCTGGTCGCGCGACGCGCTGCCGAGCTGCACCGAGTAGCCGGCGGGGAAGTCGATCTGCGAGGCGACCTTGAGCGCCGCGGCCGTCACCTCGCCCGGCGAGCGGCCGTGGGTATTCGCCGAGACCGCGATCATGCGCTTGCCGTCGGCGTGCTGGATCTTCGCCGGCCCCTTGCCCATGGTGATCTCGGCGATCTGGTCGAGCGGCACCATCATGTTGGCGCCGTTCACCGCGATCGGCAGGTGCTCGATGTTGGAGGCGTCGACGCGATCCTCGGGCGCGAGGCGCACCGCGACGTCGCGCGCTTCGCCGGTGGGATCGATCCAGTCGCCCACCTCCACGCCGGCGAAGGCCACGCGCAGCGCCTGCGCGGCGTCGCCGACCGAGATGCCCATGGCGTTCGCGAGGCCGCGGTCGAGCTCGATCTTGAGCTCGTCCATCGGCTCCTGCTCCGAGAGCCCGACGTCCACCGCCCCCGGGATCCGCTTCATGCGCTCCATGAACTCGGAGGTGATCGCCATGAGCCGCCGCGAGTCGGGACCGGAGAACTGGATCTCGACGGGCTTCCTCGCCCCGTTGTTGAGGTCGTCGAGCACGACGTATTCGGCGCCCACGAGCTGCCTGAGCAGCCCGCGCAGCTCGACCGCGAGATCGACCGCCGAGCGCTTGCGCTCGTAGCTCTTGCCGATGTCCACGTAGACGCGCCCGCCGCCGGCGTAGACGATGGTGTTCGTCGCCTTCGTCTCCGGCAGCGTGCGCGCGAGCTCCGCCGCCTTCTCCACCTTGAGCTTCGAGTACTCGAGGCTCGCCGAGGAGGGCGTGCGCACGTCCACGGCGATCGTGCCCCAGTCGGAGGTGGGCAGGAACTGCGAGCCGCCCACCGTCGCCTGCAGGGCGAGCGCGCCGACGAAGGCGCCCACCGCGATGAGCGCCATCCAGCGCCGGTGATGCAGCGCCCACGAGATGACGTTGCCGTAGCGGTCGGCCTGGTGGTCGAACCAGTCGTTGAAGCGCGAGAGCCACAGGCGCACGCCCTTCTTCTCCTGCTGCCGGTAGCCGACCGGGTCGCCCCAGTAGGCGGAGAGCATCGGATCGAGCGTGAAGGAGATGAAGAGGCTCACCATCACCGAGGTCGCCACGGTGAGCGCGAACGGCCGGAACCATTCGCCGGCGCCGCCGCCCATGAACGCGACCGGGATGAAGACCGCGATGATCGAGAAGGTCGTCGCCGCGACCGCGAGCCCGATCTCGGACGTGCCCATGCGCGCCGCGGTCATGCGGTCGGCGCCGCGCTCCATGTGGCGCACGATGTTCTCGCGCACCACGATCGCGTCGTCGATCAGCACGCCGATCGCGAGCGAGAGCCCGAGGAG
>JAICTR010000069.1 GCA_025936275.1 Burkholderiales bacterium | reverse complement strand
GTGGAAGTTGGACTGCACGATGCGCCCGTCCTTCACGGTGTGCGCCTGGAAGAGCTGGCCGAGGTTGAAGACCACGTTGCCTTCGGCCTGCGCGCGGCACGCGTCCGGATTCACCACGTAGCCCGCATCGATCGCGAACACGATGCGGTGCACGTGGATCGCGCCGTCCTTCACCGACGCTTCGGCGACCATCGCGGTGTAGCTGCCGAAGCCGTCCGAGACCGCGACACCGCGCCCCACGCCTTCGGGAAGCGGCGAGCCCCAGTTGGCGGCCTTTACCACCGCCTCGAGCACGCCGCGATTCCTGTCGCCCTGCTTGAGCATCGCCAGGCGGAACTCCACCGGATCGCGCCCCGCGGTGTACGCGACCTCGTCGAGGAAGCATTCGCGATAGAACGAATTCTGCAAGCCGGGCGCGCGCCAGAAGCCGACCGGCACATGGCCGTTCCTCATCGCATAGAGGCATTGCTGGTTGGGGATGGTGTAGGGCGCGTCGCTCAACGTGCGCACCGCGGTGAAGTCGATGCCTTTCTTGATCGCCTCGGGCCGCAGCAGCGCGAGGATCGACGGGCACGCGATGGTGGACTTGAACGCGACGAGGTTTCCCTGCGCGTCGAGGCCCGCCTGCATGCGCACGAGAGAGGCCGGCCGGTAGAAGCCGTGCTGCATGTCCTCCTCGCGCGACCAGAGGAGCTTCACCGGCGTGCCGGGGAACCGCTTCGCGATCAGCACACCCTGGCGCACGTAATCCTGCGGCGCGCCGCGGCGCCCGAATCCCCCGCCCAGGAGCGGCTTGTGCACCTCGACCTTCTCGAGCGGAATGCCGGAGGTTTCCGCGGCGGTGGCGAGCGAGGCCTCGGCGTTCTGCGTGGAGGTCCACACCTCGAGCGTGCCGTCCTTCTTGAACCACGCGGTGCACGTCATCGGCTCCATCGTGGCGTGGCTCAAGTACGGCGAGTCGTACTCCGCGCCGATCACCTTGGCCGCGGAGCGCATCGCGGTCGCCGCATCGCCCATCTCGCGCGCGGTGGCGAGGTCGGTGGCGTCGAGGCCCTGGCGGAACGACGCATCGATCGTCTCCGTCGAGGCCTGCGCGTACTCGCCGCCGTCCCACTCGATCTTCAGCTTGCGGGCCGCCTGGTTCGCGCGCCACCAGTTGTCCGCGACCACCGCGACGAAATTCGCCTCCTTCACGATGCCCTTCACGCCGCGCATCTTTTCCGCATCCGACGCATCGACGCTCTTCACCTTGCCGAGGAAGATCGGGCATTGCACGATCGAGGCCATCAGCATCCCGGGCAGCTCGACGTCCACGCCGAACACGGGCTTGCCCAGCACCTTGTCGGGTATGTCCAGGCGCGCGACCGAATGGCCGGCGATGCTCCAGTCCTTCGCATCGCGCAGCGCGACGTCCTTCGGCGTCTCGAGCTTCGCCGCGCGCTCGGCGACCTTGCCGTAAGTGGTGCGGCGCTTGCCGTGCGTGATGACGCCGTTCGCGACTTTGCAGTCGGCGGCGGGCACCTTCCACTGCGCGGCGGCCGCGGAGACCAGCATCTCGCGCGCCGCGGCGCCGGACTTGCGCAGGTAATCCTGCGAGGTGCGGATCGCGGCGCTTCCGCCCGTGGACATCGAGCCCCACACGCGATGGCGCTTGATGTGCTCGTTGGGCGAGACGAACTCGGTGGAGACCTTGTGCCAGTCGCACTGCAGCTCCTCGGCGACCAGCTGCGCGAGGCCGGTCATGCTGCCCTGGCCCATCTCGGAGCGCGCGATGCGGATCACGACGCGGTCGTCGGGATGCACCACGATCCAATGAGTGACTTCGGGCTTCTCGCCGGGACGCGACATGTCGAGCACGCCGGCGGAGGCGGGCAACGAGAACTCCAGCGCGAGCGCGCCCCCCGCGGCGATGGAGGCCTTGAGGAACTCGCGGCGATCGAGGGTGATGGTCATGGCGCGCTCCTCAGACTTTCTGGCCGTTGGGGGCGAGCGCCGGCTGCGCGGCCTCGGCGACCTTCGCGCCGGCCGCGGCATGGATCGCCTTCCTCACGCGCGCGTAAGTGCCGCAGCGGCAGAGGTTCGTCATCGCCGCATCGATGTCCGCATCGGTGGGCTTCGGGTTCTTCTCGAGAAGCGCGGTGGCGGCCATGATCATTCCCGATTGGCAGTAGCCGCACTGCGGAACGGCGTGCTCGATCCACGCCTTTTGCACCTTGGTGAGGCCCGGCTTCGCGAGGCCCTCGATGGTGACGATCTTCTTCCCCGCGACCGAGGCCACCGGCGCGCTGCACGAGCGCACCGGCTCGCCATCGACCAGCACCGTGCACGCGCCGCACAGGCCCATGCCGCAGCCGTACTTGGTGCCGGGCATCTTCAGCTCGTCGCGCAAAACCCAGAGCAGGGGCATCTCGGGCTCCACGTCCACGGTGCGGACGCGGCCGTTCACGTTCAGCTTGGTCATGGGATTCCTCGAGGCAACGTTGGGGGCGTCCGGCGATTCTGCTACCGGCGATTCACGCGCGCAACGTGTCGCCGCGCGGCGTCACCGCGCAGCGGCACGGACACTCCCGCTACTCCACCACGAGCGTGTACTCGAGGTCCTGGCGCAACGAGGGAAGCGAGCCTCCGAAGCGCAGGTGATGCGTCCCGGCCGGAAGCGGGGGCAGCAGCAGCCAGTACCCGTCGGAGGCGGACGGCGACAAGTCCGGAGCGCCGGAAGAGCGCGCCGCCACGTTGAAGCATTCCGTCGTGGCCACGCGGTGGGCGGCGAGGTCGGTGAACGAGCGGCCGTCCAGCTCCGCGAACAGCCCCATCGCGGAGTCGGTGATCTCGTGCGCGGTAAGGCGAGCTTCCTTGCACGGAATCGAATGGTCGTATCGCGGCATCACGACATAGTTGATGAGCGGGAAGAACAGCTGCTTTCCTGCGGGCATGCGGCAGGTCCGGTGAACCGCGCTCGATCCATAGGTCCCCGCGAGGAACCACACCGCGCCCGATTGGCCGTTACCGCAGCGCTCGCCGGTCCGGTCCGCGACGGGACTGGACGCGCTATCGAAGGACGCGGCCCATTGCCACCAGTTCCGCGTGAGATCGGCCTGGGACGTTCCATCGGCGGTCGCCGCGACGGGAAGAGGCTGCATTTCCGGTGTCAGCACCGAGCAGGCCGAAAGCGTGGCTGCGAGTGCCACGCTCATGAAGGAAGTCGAACGCATTTTTGTCGCGGAGCCCTTCTCGATTGTCGGGCCGCCGGCGATCGCCGGCGCCGCGATCAACATGCATTAATTAAGCGGAATCCGCAATGAATCGCGCCGCTTCCGGTCGGCCGCCACTACAATGCGTCCTGGGAGGGAGGAAGCATTTGAAAACAATAGGCTTCGTGGGATTCGGCGAGGTGGCGTCGCATTTCGCCGCGGCGCTGCAGGCGGCGGGTGCGACGGTCGTGGCGTACGACGTGCTGCTCGAGCGCGACGGCGGGCGCGAGAAACTCGCCGCGCGGGCGCGGGGTGCGCCGCCGCGGTTCATGCCGCTCGCCGGGATGATCCCCTCGGCGCATCTGGTCCTTTCCACCGTCACTACCGATTCCGCGATCGAGGCCGCGCGCCGCTGCGCGCCGCACCTTCGTCCGGGGCAGGTCTACATGGACCTCAACGCGACCTCGCCCGCGATGAAGCGCGAGGCCGCGGCGATCGCCTCGGGCTCGGGGGCCGAATTCGTCGAGGGCGCGATCCTTTCCGCGGTGGGCGTCGCGGGCGCGAAGGCGAAGGTGCTCGCGTGCGGCGCGCGCGCGGCGGAAGTCGCGGCACAACTCACGTCGCTCGGCCTCGACGTGCGGGCCTACGGCACCGAGATCGGCAAGGCCTCGAGCTTCAAGATGCTGCGAAGCGTCTTCTCGAAGGGCATCGAGGCGCTGCTCGTGGAATCGCTTCTCGCCGCGCGGCGTGCGGGCGTCGAGGACGCGCTGTGGAAGGAGGTCGTCGCGACGCTCGATGCCGCGTCGTTCGAGGATGTCGGCGGCAACTGGGTTCGCACCCACGCCACGGCGCACGAGCGGCGCATGCACGAGATGCGCGAGGTGCTTGGGTTACTGCGCGAGCTGGGGCTCCAAGCCCCGATGACCGAGGGCACCGTCGCCTTCTTCGAGCGCTCGACGCGGTTGAAGCTGCGCGAAGGTTTCCCGAAGCCCGCGGCTTCGACGAGCGCCGTCAGCGCGGAGCTCGACCGGCGCATCGCATCATCCGATTCATCGAAAACATAAGGACCGGAAATGAAGAACCGCATGAAGGCGAAGCTCGCCGCCGGGGAACCGGCGTTCGGGCTCTCGGTGATGATTCCCTCGCCGCAGGTCGTCGAGTCCGCGGCCGGCCTCGGCTTCGACTGGGTGCTCATCGATTGCGAGCACGGCACCATCGGCGTGGAGACGATGGAGCTCATGATCATGGCGGCCGAGGCGAGCGGCGTCACGCCGATCGTGCGCCCGCCGAGCAACGCCGCCGCGCACATCCTGCAGGCGATGGACCGCGGCGCGCAGGGCGTGCAGGTGCCGCACGTGAGCGATGCCGAAGCGGCGCGCGCCGCCGTGCAGGCGGTGAAGTTCCATCCGATGGGCGGACGCAGCCTCGCCGCCGGCACGCGCGCCTCGGGCTATGGGCTACGCGGCGCGATGGGCGATTTCGTCGCCGAGGCGAACCGCGAGACGCTGGTGTGCGTGCAGATCGAGGACGAGGCGGCGCTGCCGAACGTGGACGAGATCCTGCGCGTGGAAGGCGTGGACGTGTTCTTCATCGGCCCTTCGGACCTCTCGCAATCGATGGGCTTCCCCGGAAACCCCGAGGCGCCGCCGGTCGCCAAGGCGATCGAGGAGACGCTGGCGAAGATCGTCGCGGCGGGGAAGACGCCCGGCATGCCGGCGACGGGAGAAGCGCTGCAGGGCGCGATCGCGAAGGGCGTGCGCTACATCTATACGCACCTGCCGGTCATTCTCTCGACCGGGGCGAAGGCGTATTTCGCGAAGCGGTAATGGGCGATTAACCGATTTACAGGGGAGGGGGTGTTGTGTAACGTCATGTGTGAGGAGGCACACATGGCGACCAACCTTTCCCTCGACCCGAAGCTCATCGAAGACGCATTGAAGGTGAGCGGAGAGCGCACCAAGAAAGCCGCGGTCACCCGCGCGCTCGAAGAGTTCATCGCACGGCGCAAGCAGAAATCGATACTCGAGCTGATGGGCAAGCTCGAGTGGGACACCTCTTACGACTACAAGAAGGAGCGCTCGCGGAAGTGACGCTCTTTGTCGACACCAGCGTTTGGTCCCTCGCACTGCGCCGGGACGCTCCCGCTTCGGCGCCGGAAGCGGAAGCCCTGCGTCATGCGCTCGGGTCGGGGCAGGAGCTGGCGACCACGGGATTCGTCCTGCAGGAACTGCTGCAGGGATTCGCGGGTCCCCGAGCAAGGGACCGAATCATCGCGGGCTTCGGCTCGCTCCCCTTCGTTTGGCCCGACCGGCATGACCACGTCGAGGCCGCCGAGCTACGCAACCGGTGCCGCCGCGCCGGCATCCAGGTTGGCACCATCGATGCGATCGTCGCCCAACTTTGCGTTCGATACGGTATGACGCTGCTCGCCACCGACAAGGACTTCCAGCGGATGACGGCCCACTCGCCATTGAAGGTCTGGCGCCGGCACGATTGACGGAGGCAAATTCCCGCCCGATGCACGGCGGAAGATGGCGCCGAGAGAGCCAACATGCCGCCTCCGGATCGGGGACCATGGAAGGATGAATCGGGCCAGCCGGGCGCACCGTCGTTGCCTCACCCCCCGCGCCCGAACATGTAAGTCCCGCTCCCCGGCATGCGCGGCCCGCGCGTGACGACGAGCTGCGACCAGTCCCCGTTCTCGATCGCGCCGCGCAGCACCGAGGCGTACTGCGAGAGGAGCTCGTTCTCGTGCGGCGAGCTGGAGTAGTAGTAGAGGTAATCGGGAAGGCTGCGTGCGTCGCAATGCGACTGGTAGGCGCAGGCATCGAGAAGGCGCTGGTTGTCGGTGCCGCAGGAATACCCGTACTCGCACGCGAGGATCTGCCACGCGTTGTAGAACGCGCGCGGCTCGACCGCCTGGCCTTCGGGGCCGATGCGCAAGGTGAGGTCCGGCCAGGTGTTGGAAAGCAGGCGCCCGGCGAGCACCATCGCCTCCGGGTCCCTGGTGCCGATCGCCTGTTCGAGCGTGGAGATCTGCGTATCCGAGAGGCTCGCGGTGCGCCATTGCCCCGAGCGGCGCGCCTGCCAGATCTCCTGCTCGACCGCGGCGGCCTTCGCCTTGGGATCGCCCGCCGCGGCGGCACCGCCGAGCAATTGCTCGAGATCCGCCTGCGTCACCTTCATGTCGCCGAAGCCCGCGCACCGATCGACGGAGGCGCTCTCGAACGCGGCGATGCGCCGCTCGCGCAGCGGATCGTCCGGCGCGAGCGCCTGCAGGAACGCCTCCCGCCGCTCCTCGAGGGGCTTCTGCTGCCCGCCGCGGCGCCATGGACGGTCGGTCACCGTGGCGCATTTGCGCAGGATCTCGTATTGCACGTAGAGGCCCTCCGCGGTGGCGCCCTGCGCGGAGCCGTGCAGCCGGTCGTAGAGGGCGCGATAGGAGCGCGCATGCGCGAATTCGTGCGCGAGGGAGGAGCGCTTCGGCGCGGAAGGCGAAAGCGTGAAAGCCGGTGGAGATGCGGCGCCGCGCGCACCCGGCGCACTGCGCGGCGCGAGCGGCGCCGCTTGCTGCACGGCGCGCGCGGACGAAGCGCTTGCGCCCACCACATCCAGCGGCGAGGTCGGCTTCAACTCGAGATACGCCGCCGCCACGAACACCACCAGCGCGGCGAGGAAGGCGAGGATGCGGAAATTCATGGCGCTTCCGTGAGCAGGAATTCCGCGCCCTTCTCCGCGATCATGTAGGTCGGTGCGTTGGTGTTGCCGGAGGTGATGCGCGGCATGATCGATGCATCGATAACGCGCAGGCCTTCGATTCCGTGCACACGCAGGCGGTCGTCCACCACCGCCATCGCGTCGCTGCCCATCTTGCAGGTGCCCACGGGGTGGAAGATGGTCGTGCCGAGGTCGCCCGCCGCCTTCACCAGCGCCTCGTCCTCGTCGTAGTCGCGACCCGGCCGCCATTCGCTCGGGCGGTACTTCGCGAGCGCCGGCTGCTCCATGATGCGGCGCGTGAAGCGCATGCCGATCGCCGCCACGCGCTGGTCCTCGGGCGTCGTGAGGTAGTTGAGCCGGATCGAGGGCGCGGCGAGCGGATCGGTGCCGAGGATGCGCACCCAGCCGCGCGATGTCGGCCGCAGGTTGCACACCGAGGGCGTGATCGCCGGGAACGGATGCAGCTTGTCGCCGAACTTCTCGAGCGAGAGCGGCTGCACGTGCCACTCCATGTCGGGCGCGGGCTCGGACGGATCGCTCTTCGCGAAGGCGCCGAGCTGCGAGGGCGGCATGGTGAGCGGCCCGGTGCGGTGCATGAGGTACTCGAGCACCATCTTCGCCTTGCCGAAGACGCTGTTGGCGCGCTCGTTCAGCGTCGGTCCCTGCACCTTGTACATCATGCGGATCTGCAGGTGGTCGTGGAGGTTCTCGCCCACGCCCGGCAGCTCGTGCACCACGGGAACGCCGCGCGCCTGCAGCACGTCCGCGGGCCCGATGCCGGAGAGCTGCAGCACGTGAGGA
Organism: Burkholderiales bacterium; assembly: GCA_025936275.1. Taxonomy (GTDB): domain Bacteria; phylum Pseudomonadota; class Gammaproteobacteria; order Burkholderiales; family Usitatibacteraceae; genus Usitatibacter. Next base: position 2,360 of record JAICTR010000069.1, on the reverse strand, counting down.
GAGCCGATGCTGCCCGCGGCGAGGATCACGGCCTTCCTCGCCCTTGCGCTCGCCTCGCCCTGGCCGTCGATCACGAAGTCGACGCCGGTCGCGCGCTTCGCGCCATCGCGCGTTTCGATCGCAATGCGGCGTGCATGCGCGCGCGTGATCACCTTCAGGTTCGGCCGCGACATCACCGGATGCAGGAACGCGCGCGAGCCGCTCCAGCGCTCGCCGCCGCGCTGGTTCATGTGGAAGTAGGCGTTGCCGAAGTTGTCGCCGCGGTTGAACTCGTCCACCTTCGGGATTCCCGCCTGCTCGGCCGCATCGCGCCACGCGTCGAGGATCTCCCAGCGCACGCGCGGCTCCTGCACGTGCAGCTCGCCTTCGCAGCCGTGGAAATCGTTCGCGCCGCCGAAGTGGCACTCCATGCGCTTGAAGTACGGCAGCACCTCGTCCCACGACCAGCCGCGGTTGCCGAGCGCCGCCCAATGGTCGTAGTCGCCGCGCTGGCCGCGCATGTAGACCATCGCGTTGATCGAGGAGCAGCCGCCGAGGCCCTTGCCGCGCGCGTAGAGGAGCGAGCGGCCGTTGAGTCCCGGCTCGGAATCGGTGTGGAAGCACCAGTCGGTGCGCGGGTTGCCGATGGAAAAGAGATAGCCGACCGGCACATTCACCCACAGCCAGTCGTCCTTGCCGCCCGCTTCGGCGAGCAGCACGCTCGACTTTCCGTCCTTCGTGAGGCGGTTGGCGAGGACGCAGCCGGCGCTGCCGCCTCCCACCACGATGTAATCGAATTCGCCCAGCGCGGTCATGGCCTCCCGATGCTAGCAAAACCGGGCGCGCTTCGGGAAAGCGCGACGCTCTCCGCGCTCCGCAAGGCAGAGGGAGAGATGCGCGCGCGATAATGGGCGGATGATGCGGCTCGTCGCGCTCCTTCTCGTGCTCCTCGCGGCCGGCTGCGCGCAGCCGATCCGCACGTCGCTCCCCGCGACGTGGCGCCCCTCACCCAACTTCGACGAGCGGCGGCCGAACCTGGTCGTGATCCACCACACCAGCGACGACACCGCGGCGCAGGCGCTCGCGACGCTCACGTCGCCGGCGCGCGAGGTGAGCGCGCATTACCTCGTGGGCCGCGACGGGACGATCTGGCAGCTCGTGGACGAGCGCAAGCGCGCCTGGCATGCGGGCGCCTCGCGCTGGGGCGCGGACACCGACGTGAACTCGTCCTCGATCGGCATCGAGCTCGACAACGATGGCTACGAGCCCTTCCCCGACGCGCAGGTCGCGGCGCTGCTGGCGCTCCTCGCGGACCTCAAGGAGCGCTGGCGCATTCCCACCGCGAACTTCGTTGGGCACGGCGACGTCGCGCCGGGACGCAAGGTCGATCCCAGCGCGTACTTCCCGTGGCGCACGCTCGCGATGCACGGCTTCGGCCTGTGGTGCGACGCGCCGCCGCCCGATCCGCCGCCGCAATTCGACGCGATCCTCGCGCTGCAGGCGCTGGGCTACGACGTCTCCGATCCCGAGGCCGCGATAGCGGCGTTCAACCGGCACTACGGCGAGGGAGACGAGCCCGGCCTCACCGATCACGCACGCGCGGTGCTCTCCTGCCTCGTGGAGAGGGCGCGGCAACCCGAGCCGTGAGCCTCAGGGCTTCTTCGCCCAGGCCGCGCACCAGCCCTTGGGCGAGATGTCGCCCTCGACCACGGCGCACGCCTTCGGCGGCTGGAAGTGCATGCACTGGTCGCACTCCTGGCCGTTCTTGGGCCTGTCCTGGTATTGCATCGCCTTCTTGCTCGCCTTCTGCTGCGCGTTCGCGACGCGCAGCGGGATGACGCTTGCGGCGAGCGCGGTCCCGGCGATCGTCGCCGCGCCGCGGAAAAAGGACCTCCTGCCTTCATTCGTGTTGCGTTCCATCGACTGCCTCCTTCTCTGCTGCCACTTCAGGCCGCGAGCGCGGCCTTCCTCGTGTCCGTCGCTTCCGCGAGCACCTCGCACCAGTCGCCCACGAACCGCTCGATGTGGAAGCGCTCGAGCGCGGTGCGCCGCGCCGCCTCGCCCCAGTCGCGCGCGAGCGCCGGATCGCGGATCAGCTCCTGCATCGCCGAGGCGAGCGCCGCGCGGTCGGTATCGATGTAGCCGTTCTCGCCGCTGCGGATCACCGTGACGAGCTCGGTCGTCGCCGGCGCCACGATCGGCATGCCGATCATCATCGCCTCGCACGCCGCGAGCCCGAGGCTGGTGTAGCGGCAGGTGTGGAAAAAGAAGCGGTAGCGCGAGATGAATTCCGGCACGTCGACGTTGCGCACCTCGCCCAGCCCGCCCTCGCTCTCGGCATCCATGCCGATCAGCGCGAGCGGCACGCGCGTGCGGATGTC
>JAICTR010000390.1 GCA_025936275.1 Burkholderiales bacterium | reverse complement strand
CCGGTGCGGAACGCTTCGGCGCTCATGGCTTGCGCCGCCGCGCCGGCCGCTCGAGCTTCGCGAGCACGCCCGCGGCGGCGGCCTGCTCGGCGGCGCGCCGGCTCGCTCCCGTGCCGCTCGCCACGAGCGCGAGATCGTCCACACGGCATTCGACCGTGAAGGTCTGGTCGTGCGCCTCGCCCTCGGTCTTCATCACCGCGTAGCGCGGGAGCTGCAGGCGGCGCCCCTGCAGGTGCTCCTGCAGCTCGGTCTTGGGATCCTTGTCCACCGGCGTCTTCTCGGCGCGCTCCAGCCGCTCGGCGAAGAGCGCTTGCACGGAGGCGCGCAACGCGTCGAAGCCCGCGTCGAGGTACACGGCGCCGAGCAGCGCCTCGAGCGCGTCGGCGAGGATCGAGGGACGCCGGAAGCCGCCGCTCTTGAGCTCGCCTTCGCCGAGGCGCAGGCGCTCGCCGAGGGCGAGCTCGGCCGCTATTTTCGAAAGCGACGCCTGGTTCACCAGCGCCGCGCGCAAGCGCGAGAGGTCTCCTTCGGGCAACGATGGGAAGCGCTCGTAGAGCAGCGTCGCGACGGCGCAGTTGAGCAGGCTGTCGCCGAGGAACTCGAGGCGCTCGTTGTGCGGAGCGCCGAAGCTGCGGTGGGTGAGCGCCTGGCGCGCGAGATCCGGAGCGACGAAGCGGTGGCCGAGGTGGCGCTCCAGCTCGGCGAGCCCCTCGAGGAGCTCTGCGCCGCGCGCCGCCCGCCGCCTCACTGGGTGGCGTCGGAAGCGGCCGAGGCGCCGCCGGTCGAGGCCGTGAAGTCGATGCAGGCGCTGATGTTTGCGACCATCGGCACTTTCACGGACCACTCCGCGGTCACTATCGTCTCGCCGCCTTCCTTGCTGATCTGGAGGTCGCGACCCAGCACGCTGCGCACGTCCTCGATCGCATTGCGCCGTTCGTAGGCGCGGCGGATCTCGCTCGGCGGCCCATTGGTCTCGCCGTTCTTCTCCATCGCGGCGAAGATCTTGCGCACGCTCCAGTACTCGACGTACGAAGGAAGGAGCTTCGCGGCGAGGATGCCGACGAAGCCCAGCAACGCGAGACCCACGATCAACCGCAGAAGCGACAAGCCGCGCTGCTTTCCCATAGCCTCCCCCTTTTCCGGCCGGCGCGCTTGACTATTCGATCCGGGTGCCGATGCGGCGCAGGTCGCCGAAATTCATCCACACCAGGAAGGCGCGGCCCTTGATGTTCTCGTCCGGCACGAAGCCCCAATAGCGGCTGTCGCTGCTCTGGTCGCGGTTGTCGCCCATCATGAAATACTCGCCGGGCGGGACCGTGCACGCGAAGCCGTCGTCATTGTATTCGCAATTGTCGCGGTGAGGAAATTGCCGCACCTGCGCGAGGTCCACCGGCGGCTGGGCCGGCACGATCATGATCTTGTGCACATGGTGGCCGAGCGTCTCCTTGAACGTCGGCAGGCGCAGGTAGTTGAGCTCGCTGTCGGTGTAGAAGCCGTCCTGCTGCCACGCGATCGCCTGCCCGTTGATGGTGAGCCGCTTGTTGCGGTACACGACCTTGTCGCCCGGGAGCCCCACCACGCGCTTGATGTAGTCGACGCTCGGGTCGTCCGGGTAGCGGAACACGACGACGTCTCCGCGCGCGAGCGGGTCTATGTCGATGATCTTCTTGTTGATGACCGGCAGGCGGATGCCGTACGTGTACTTGTTCACCAGGATGAAGTCGCCGACGAGGAGCGTGGGCTTCATCGAGCCGGAGGGGATCTTGAACGGCTCCACCCAGAACGAGCGGATCAGGAACACGACGACGATCACCGGGAAGAACGCGCGCGCCATGTCGACCAGGACCGGCTCGGGCTCGCCCGCGGTGCGGCGCGGCCGCGCGCGCTTCGCATCCCACAGCCAGATGATGCCGGTGATCACCGCCGCGAGCAGCAGCACCGCCGCGAAGTCGGTGAACTTGAGGAGCATCCCCATCACCGCGATGAAAAGCACCGGCCATGCGACCTCGAGCAGGCCCTTGCGCGTCTCGGAGCGTGGCGAGCCGGTGCGCGCCGCGACGAAGTCCCAGGCGATCACCGCGGCGCTCGCCGCCGCCGCGATCATCGCGATCATTTCCCAGTCCAGGCCACCCTGCATCTTTTCGCTCCGCTCTTGTTAAACCCGGAACCCGCAGACCACGCAGGCGCTTTCTTCCGTGTCCTGCGTGCCCCCGGCGTTTCCGTTCCTGATCACTTATCGACCTGGAGGATCGCGAGGAAGGCCTCCTGCGGAATCTCCACGTTGCCCACCTGCTTCATTCTCTTCTTTCCCGCCTTCTGCTTCTCGAGCAGCTTCCTCTTGCGCGTGATGTCGCCGCCGTAGCACTTGGCGAGCACGTTCTTGCGCAGCGCCTTGATGTTCTCGCGCGCGATGATGTCCGCGCCGATCGCCGCCTGCACGGCGACATCGAACATCTGGCGCGGGATGAGGCCGCGCATGCGCGTCGCGAGGTCGCGCCCGCGAATGCGCGCGGTCTGCCGGTGCACGATGAGCGAGAGCGCATCGACCCGATCGCCGTTGATGAGGATGTCCAGGCGCACCAGGTCGCCGGCGCGGAACTCCCGGAACTCGTAGTCGAGCGAGGCGTAGCCGCGCGAGGTGCTCTTCAGCTTGTCGAAGAAGTCCATCACCACTTCGTTCAGCGGCATGTCGTAGGTGAGGATCACCTGGCGCCCGACGTACTGCATGTTCACCTGCGCGCCGCGCTTCTCGTTGCAGAGCGTCATCACGGGGCCGACGTACTCCTGCGGCATGATGATCGTCGCGCGGATGATCGGCTCGCGGACCTCCTCGATCGAGGAGGGATCGGGCAGCTTCGAGGGATTCTCGATCTCGGTCACCGCGCCGTCGCGCGTCTTCACCTCGTAGACCACCGTGGGCGCGGTGGTGATGAGGTCCATGTCGTACTCGCGCTCGAGCCGCTCCTGCACGATGTCCATGTG
>JAICTR010000278.1 GCA_025936275.1 Burkholderiales bacterium | reverse complement strand
CAACGGCAAGCTGATGGTGGGCGAGAAGCTCTCGCAGCAGGACCTCGCCAACATGGTGGGCGCCTCGCGCGAGATGGTGAACCGCATCCTCAAGGACCTCTCGGAGCGCGGCTTCATCTCGATCGAGTCGAAGTCGATCACCATTATCAACAGGGAGCTCCCGCCATCGCTGTAACGGAAGTCGGCTCCTCCCCGCGCTTGCGGGAATCGCAGCCGAAATCGCGCCCGCGCATCGCGCGGGCCTTCCGCGAAGCCGGCTGGCTCCTGGTCCTCGCGCTCGGCGCGTGGCTGGCCCTCGTGCTCGCCACCTACAGCCCCACCGATCCGAGTCCCGTCTTCAGCGGCCCCGCGGGCGACATCGCCAATCGCGGCGGCGCGTTGGGCGCGTGGATCGCGGCGGCGCTCTATTTCTTGTTCGGCTTCTCCGCCTGGTGGTGGGTGGTGATCGGCGCGCTCGCGATCCTGCGCCTCTACCGGCGCGTCGAGGCGTGGCAGCTGGTCTGCCGCCGCTCGCTCGCGGCGACGCTCGTGGGCTTCGCCATCGTGATGGCCGCGAGCTGCACGCTCGAAGCGCTGCGCCTGCCGGGTCTCGCACCGCACGGGTTCGAGCCGGGCGGTGCCCTGGGCGCGGTGCTCGCGCCCTTCGTCTCCCACGCGCTCGGCTTCACGGGCGGCACGCTCCTCGTGCTGGCGCTCCTCGCCGGCGGCGTGAGCGTCTTCACCGGCCTCTCGTGGCTGCGCTTCGCGGAGCTGGTGGGCCTCGGGCTCGAATGGTCCTTCGGCGCGGTGCGCACCAAGGTGGAAGCGCGGCGCGACCGCGAGGCGGGCCGCGCCAAGGCGCAGGAGCGCGACGTCAAGGTCGAGGAGGCGCGCAAGGCCTTCGAGGAGCACGAGCCGATCCGCATCGAGCTGCCGCCGGTCGAGATCGCGAAGAGCGAGCGCGTGGTGCGCGAGAAGCAGGTGCCGCTGTTTGCCGACTTGCCGGATTCGCCGCTGCCGCCGCTCTCGCTCCTCGACTCGCCCGATACGCACGTCGAGCGTCCCACCGCCGAGACGCTCGAATACACGTCGCGCCTCATCGAGAGGAAGCTCCAGGACTTCAACGTGCAGGTGAAGGTGGTCGCGGCCTATCCCGGCCCGGTCATCACGCGCTACGAGATCGAGCCCGCGGTGGGCGTGAAGGGCGCGCAGGTGGTGAACCTCGCGCGCGACCTCGCCCGCGCGCTCTCGGTCACCGCGATCCGCGTCGTCGAGACGATTCCCGGCACTTCCTGCATGGGCCTCGAGATCCCGAACCCGAAGCGCGAGATCGTGCGGCTCTCGGAGATCGTGGGCTCGCAGGCCTACGCGGACATGCACTCGAAGCTCACGCTCGCGATGGGCAAGGACATCACCGGCAAGCCGGTGGTGGCCGACCTCGCCAGGATGCCGCACCTGCTGGTCGCCGGCACGACCGGCTCGGGCAAGTCGGTCGCCATCAACGCGATGATCCTCTCGCTCATCTACAAGGCGACGCCCGCCGAAGTGCGCCTGATCCTGGTGGATCCGAAGATGCTCGAGCTCTCGGTGTACGAGGGCATCCCGCACCTTCTCGCCCCGGTGGTCACCGACATGCGGCAGGCGGCCTCCGCTTTGCACTGGTGCGTCGCCGAGATGGACCGGCGCTACAAGCTCATGTCCGCGGTGGGCGTGAGGAACCTCGCGGGCTACAACCAGAAGGTGCGCGACGGGATCGAGAAGAAGCAGCCGCTGAAGCATCCTTTCTCGCTGACTCCCGATGCTCCCGAAGACCTCGAGCCGCTGCCGATCGTGGTGGTGGTGATCGACGAGCTCGCCGACCTGATGATGGTCGCGGGCAAGAAGGTGGAGGAGCTGATCGCGCGCCTCGCGCAGAAGTCGCGCGCCTCCGGCATGCACCTCATCCTCGCGACGCAACGGCCCTCGGTGGACGTCATCACCGGCCTCATCAAGGCGAACGTGCCGACGCGCGTCGCGTTCCAGGTGTCCTCGAAAGTCGACTCGCGCACCATCCTCGACCAGCAGGGCGCCGAGAGCCTGCTCGGCCAGGGCGACATGCTCTACCTGCCGCCGGGCACGGGACTTCCGGCGCGCGTGCACGGCGCATACGTCGCCGATGCCGAGGTGCAACGCGTGGTCGCGTCGCTGCGCAAGCAGGGCGAGGCGCAGTACATCGACGGCATCCTCGACGATCCCGAGGAGGCCGCGGGCGAAGGAACCAACGGCGAGGGCGCTGTCTCAGGAGAAGCGGATCCCCTCTACGACCAGGCGGTGCAGATCGTGCTCCAGAACCGCAGGGCCTCCATCTCCCTCGTGCAACGCCACTTGCGCATCGGCTACAACCGCGCCGCGCGCTTGATCGAGGACATGGAGCGCGCCGGCCTCGTCTCGGCGATGGCGAGCAACGGGAACCGCGAGATCCTAGTTCCTTCGCGGGAGAAATAGCGCATGCGCAAAGTGCTCCCTCTCCCCTGGGAGAGGGCCGGGGAGAGGGTCGCGCTTCTTCTCCTCGCCTTCGTGTTCTCTCCGCTGGCCATGGCGAACGGCCTCGACGCGTTCCTCGCCTTCAATTCATCGACGAAGACCGCCACCGCGGACTTCGAGCAGCAGGCGTTCGACCGCGCCGGCAAGGCGGTCGACCATTCGTCGGGCCGCTTCGCCTTCGCGCGCCCCGATCGTTTCCGCTGGGCGTACGAGAAGCCGCACCAGCAGGTGCTGGTCGCGGACGGTACGCGCCTCTGGATCTACGATCCGGATCTGCAGCAGGTCACGGTGAAGCGCATCGACCGCGCGATCTCCTCCACGCCCGCCGCGCTCCTCGCCGGCAAGGACGACATCACGAAGCTCTTCACGCTGCGCGACGCGGGCACCAGGGATGGCCTCGAGTGGGTGGAGGCGACGCCGAAGGCGAAGGACACCGGTTTCGAGCGCGTGCGCCTCGGCATGCAGGCGAAGAGCCTCGCCGCGATGGAGCTCTTCGACCAGCTGGGCGGCCACACGCTGCTGCGCTTCTCGAACATGAAATCGAACGTGACGCTTCCGCCGGACACGTTCCGGTTCACGCCGCCGAAGGGCGCCGACGTGATCGACGAGGACGCCGCGGCGAAACGCTGACTTCGCTGCCGTTTCAGCGGTGCGCGTCGATCCAGGCGGCAAGCGTGTCGAGCATGCTCGCCAACACCTGCGCATCCGTCCGGCCCGACTTCGCGGGCACGTGGAACGAATGATCGGCCTCCTCGTACACCGCCAGCGTCGCGCGCGCGCCGAGCTTCGCGACGACGGGTTCCAGCCGATCGAGGCTCGCGAGCGCATCGCGGCTTCCCTGCAGGAAGAGCATCGGCACCGCGACGTCCGCGAGATGCGCCGCGCGCTCGTCCGAAGGACGTCCCGCCGGATGCAGTGGAAAACCGAGGAACGCGAGGCCGCGCACGCCGGGCAGCGGCGACTCCGCCTGCGCCTGCGAGGTCATGCGCCCGCCGAAGGACTTGCCGCCGGCGAAGAGCGCGAGGCCCGGTCGCGCACGCGCGGCTTCGAGCACCGCGGAGCGCACCGCCGCGCGCGCGACCTCCGGCGAATCGACGCGCTTCGATCCCCGCTCCATCGCCGGAAACTGGAAGCGCAGGGTCGCCATGCCGCGCTCGGCGAGGCCATCCGCCGCCGCGACCATGAAGGGATGCGCCATCCCCGCGCCCGCGCCATGCGCGAGCACGTACACGGCACGGGCGTCGCGCGGCGCGATGAGCAGCCCCGAGATGCGCCCGCCGTCGGCAAGCGTGATGTCGCGAGGCTCGACCTTCACCGCGGCTCGAAGCCCATCAGCGCCTGCGCGTACGCGGGCGCGGTGGGCTCGTGCATGAAGTAGACGAACGTCTCGTTCCACCCGGTCGCCGCGAGCCGTTCGGCCCAGCGCCGCAGGTCGTCGTCGGAATACTGCTCGAGCCGCAGGCGGACGTAGCCCCACGGCGCCGTCTCCACGAGCGGCGGCGGCGCGTTGTCCTCGCGCTCCGAGAGGCACAGCGCCGCGCCCGCGCCGCGCAGCGCCGCATACACATCGTCCTCGAACCAGGTCTCGTTGCGAAATTCGAACGCCGCGCAGTGGCCCTCTGGCAGCATCGCCAGGAAGGCTTCGAGCCGCGGCAGGTCCTTCTTGAGGAGCGGCGGGAGCTGGAAGAGCACCGGCCCGCGCTTGGCACCCAGCGCCGCGAGGTTCCTGTAGAGGTACGCGACCGAATCGGCGGCGCTCTCCTTCAAGCGCGAGATGTGCGTGATGCGCCGCGAGGCCTT
>JAICTR010000003.1 GCA_025936275.1 Burkholderiales bacterium | reverse complement strand
GGACATGGCGGCGATGGGGGCGATGCCCTATTGGGCGATGCTCGCGCTCACGCTTCCCAAGGTCGACCACGATTGGCTCGCCGCCTTCGCCAAGGGCTTCTTCGACCTCGCCGAGGAGTTCGGCGTGACGTTGATCGGCGGCGACACGACGCGCGGCCCGCTCACGCTCACGGTGACCATCATGGGCGAGGTGCCGGCGGGGGCGTCGCTCAGGCGCAGCGGCGCCAAGGCCGGGAACGACATCTGGGTCTCGGGCCATCTCGGCGATGCGGCGCTCGCGGTCGCCCATCGCCACGGCAAGCTCCAGCTCGACGAGGCCGATTACCGCGAGGCGGTGATGCGCCTCTACGAGCCCACGCCGCGCGTGGCGCTCGGCCAGGCGCTGCGCGGCCTCGCCACCGCGGCGATCGACATCTCCGACGGCCTCCTCGCCGACGTCGGCCACATCTGCAAGCTCTCGAAGGTGGGCGCGGTGGTGGAGCTCGCCGCGTTGCCGCTCTCGCCGATCGCCGCGAAGCACATCGCCTCCGATGCGGGGCGCAACGCCGTCATCGCCGGCGGCGACGACTACGAGCTCTGCTTCACCGCCAATCCCAACTCCCGCGAAGTCCTGATGGACCTGTCCAAGATGCTCGGCGTGCCGCTCACGCGCATCGGGCAGTTGAAGCGCGGCAAGGGCGTGAGCCTGGTGGGAAGCGACGGCAAGCCCGTGAAGATCGATGGCCGCGGCTACGACCACTTCTCGGCGCCCTGACCTGCGCTTCCTCCTCGCGCACCCCGCGCACTTCATCGCCCTCGGGTTCGGCGCGGGGCTGGCACCCGTGGCGCCCGGCACCTTCGGCACGCTCGTCGCGGTTCCGATCGCCTGGGGGCTCGCGCAAGTCGTGCCGACGCTCCTCATCCCGTTCTGCGCGATCCCGCTCTTCTTCCTCGGCTGGTGGGCGTGCGAGGTGACGGGCCGCGACCTCGGCGTCGCCGACCACGGCGCGATGGTGTGGGACGAGGTGGTGGCGTTCCTGCCGCTCGCGGCGCTCGCCTCGGCGAGCCCGTGGCTCATCGCGCTCGCGTTCGCGCTCTTCCGCCTCTTCGATATCTGGAAGCCGTACCCGATCAAGCTCCTCGAGCGCAACGTGAAGGGCGGCCTCGGCGTGATGATCGACGATCTCGTCGCCGCGTTCTACGCGTACATCGCGTTCGCGGCGATCATCGTCTTCGTCTACAAGGGACTGGGGATTTCGTGAAGGCGTGGCCTTACCCGCGCATCTTCGCGCACCGCGGCGGCGGCACGCTCGCCCCGGAGAACACGCTCGCCGCGTTCCGCCTCGGGCAATCGCTGGGCTACGCCGCCCACGAGTTCGACGTGAAGCTCTCGCGCGACGGCGTGGCGATCCTGCTCCACGATGCGACGCTCGAGCGCACCACCAACGGCACCGGGCGCGCCGCGGACCTCGACTGGGAGGCCTTGCGCGCGCTGGATGCGGGGAGCTGGCATTCGGAGGAATTCCGCGGCGAGCCGCTCGCGAGCTTCGAGGAGGTGGCGCACCTGCTGCGCTCCGAAGGCACGCTCGCCAACGTGGAGATCAAGCCCACGCCGGGCGTCGAGCGGGAGACGGGCGATCGCGTCGCGCGGCTCGCGCAGGAGCTGTGGGCCGGAGCGCGCGTGCCGCCGCTCCTCTCGTCGTTCTCGTTCGAGGCGCTGATGGCGGCGAAAGCGGCCGCGCCGGGCCTGCCGCGGGCGTGGCTCGCGAGCCGGTTGGAGGAAGCGGATTGGGAGCGGATGGCGGCGCTCGAGGCGGTCTCGGTGCACACCAACCATGCGAAGCTCGACCCTGCGAACGTCGAGCGCCTGCACGCGAAGGGCTATCGCGTGCTGGCCTACACGGTGAACGATGGGGACGTGGCGGAGCGGCTCTTCGCCGCGGGCGTGGACGGGCTCTTCACCGACAACCTGCGCGGGTTCGCGGTGCGCTTCCCCGGCGCGATCCGCGAGCCCGGCAGGACGGCGTGACGCGCTAGGCGGCGGCTTCCTCGAGCCCGCGCGGCGCCTCGATCACGGCGATGAAGCCGGAGGCCATGTCGCGCAGGGCGAAGATGTCCTCGAAGAACCGCAGCGGCGGTCCGGCGTGAAGCTCCCTGAGCATTCGTTCGATGCGGACGTTGTTCATCTTGCTGCGCCTCCACGTGTGCGCCCGGGTAGGGCGGTTCGCGATGCTGGAGCGCAGTTTCCGGCCGCGCGCCGCCCGCGTCTGTGCGAAGTCGCACAAGCGCGGGCGGATGCGGATTTCAGCGGTAATCGCGAGGCGGGATGATGCTCACGGCGAGGGCGCGGCGGCCCGCTCGCGCGCGGGAATGTGAAGCTCGTCACGCCGCGCCTCGCGAATGCGCGCGTCGAGATCGCGCAGCGCCGTGCGCAAACCCTCCTCGACCACCGGGTGGTAGAAGGGCATCGCGAGCATCTGCGCCACGGTCATCTGCGCCTGCAGCGCCCATGCGAGCAGGTGCCCGATGTGCTCGGCCTCCGGCCCCGCCATCTCGGCGCCGAGGAAGCGGCCGCTCGCCGGATCGCCGTAGACGCGCAAATGGCCGCGATTCTTCAGCATCACGCGCGAGCGGCCCTGGTCGTCGAACGAGACTTCGCCCGCGGCGATCTCGTGCGCCTTCAGGTGCGCGAAGCCGGGCCCGACGATGGCGATCTGCGGGTCGGTGAAGACGATCCCGAGCGGCGCGCGGCGCGGGCCCGGCGCGGCGTGCGGGTGCCGTGCGGCGTTGGCGCCCGCGATGCGCCCCTCGTCGGCCGCCTCGTGCAGCAGCGGCGCCTCGTCCGAAGCGTCCCCGGCGATGTAGATCGGCGCTCCGCCGCGCACCTGCATCGTCGCGCGGTCGAAGAGCGGCACGCCGCGCGCATCGCGCTCGAGGCCCCGCGCCTCGAGGCCGAGGCGATCGACGTTCGGCACGCGGCCGGTCGCGGCGAGCGCGTAATCGAAGCGCTCGGCGCGCGGCGCGCCGTCGCGGCCGCGATAGTCCACCTCGACCGCATCGCCCGCCCGCTCCACGCGCGTCACGTGCGCGTCCGGGTCGAGCGTGAATTCCGCAGCCAGGGCCTCGACCGCGGCGTCGCGAACGAAGGGATCCGTGAGGGGACCCACGCGGCCGCCGCGCCCGAGGACCACCACGCGCACGCCGAGGCGCGCGAGCGCCTGGCCGAGCTCGAGGCCGATCACGCCCGGCCCGAAGACCGCGACGGACTTGGGGAGCGTGTCCCAGTCGAACACGTCGTCGTTCACCACCAGGCGTTGGCCGAGGCCTTCGAGGATCGGCGGGATGGCCGGACGCGAGCCGGTCGCGATCACCACCGCCTTCGCGCGGATGCGCACGCCGCCTTCGACTTGCAGCGTGTCGCGCGAGACGAACCGCGCATGGCCGCGGATGCGGTCTTCGGCCGGAATCGACTCGATGCCTTCCAGCACGAAGCCCACGAAGCGGTCGCGCTCGCGCTTCACGCGCGCCATCACCTCGCCTCCGTCGATGCGCGGCTCGCCGGCATGCACGCCGAAGCCGTGGGCGCGGTGCACGCCGTGGGCGGCCTCGGCGGCCGCGATGAGGAGCTTCGACGGCATGCAGCCGACGCGCGCGCAGGTGGTCCCGTACGCGCCGCCCTCGATCAGGACGGCGCGGGCGCCGGCGGCGCGCGCGGCGCGATACGCCGCGAGCCCCGCCGTACCTGCACCGATCACCGCCACGTCGACTTTCATCGCTTCCTCCCTCACGCGGCCTTGCGCTCGCGCTCGGCGAAGTATTTCTCCAGCTCCTCGGCGCCGCCGACGAGGCGCCCGCCGATGAACACCTGCGGCGCTGTGCTCTTGCCCGAGACCGCGCGCAGGGCCGAGGTGGTGATGCCCTCGCCGAGCGTCACTTCCTCGAACACGATGCCGCGCTCGCGCAGCAGCTGCTTCGCCCGCGCGCAGAAGGGACAGCCGCGCTTCGCGAACACCAGCGCCGGCTCCGGCGCCTGCGCCTTCGGCGCGAGGTAATGGAGCATCGTGTCGGCGTCGGAGACCTCGTACGGATCGCCGTCCTTCTCGGGCTCGATGAACATCTTCTCGATCACGCCGTCCTTCACCAGCATGGAATAGCGCCACGAGCGCGCCCCGAAGTTGAGGTCGCTCTTGTCGACCAGCATGCCCATGCCGCGGCTGAACTCGCCGTTGCCGTCGGGAAGGAAGGTCACGTTCGGCGCGTGCTGGTCCTTCTGCCACTCGGCCATCACGAACGGGTCGTTCACCGAGATGCAGACGACGTCGTCCACGCCGAGCTTGCGGAACGTCGGCGCGAGCTCGTTGTAGCGCGGCAGGTGGGCGCTCGAGCAGGTGGGCGTGTACGCGCCGGGGAGCGCGAACGCCACCACGGTACGGCCCTTGAAGACCTTCTCGGTGCTGGTCTCGTCCCAGCCGCCGTCGCGGCGCACGCGGAACGCCACCTCGGGAACCTTGCGACCCTCGGAATTCGGAAGCATGTGCGGTCCTTTCACGGGTATTGATTGATTCGATGACCCAGTTTAGGCATTCTCGATTGATCGGTCCAATTGATTGTGGTTATAATCCCGATAGTCCTTCCCAATGAATGCCGCGCCATGACGCTCACCGAGCTGCGCTACGTCGTCGCCCTCGCCCAGGAGCGCCACTTCGGGCGCGCCGCGCAGAAATGCTTCGTCACCCAGCCCACGCTCTCCCTCGCGCTCGCCAAGCTCGAGGACGAGCTGGGCGTGAAGCTCTTCGAGCGCAACAAGAACGAGGTGCTGGTCACCCCCCGCGGCGCCGAGATCGTGGAGCAGGCGCGCCGCGTGCTGGACGAGGTGGCGAAGATCCCGCACATCGCGCGCGGCGGGCGCGACCAGCTCTCGGGGGCGCTGCGCCTGGGGGCAATTCCCACCATCGGGCCGTACCTGCTGCCGGGCCTGGTGCCGATCCTTCGCCGCCGCGCGCCGCAGATGCCGCTCGTGATCGAGGAGAACCTCACCGGCAACCTCGCGCCGATGCTGCGGGAAGGGGAGCTGGACGTGGTGATCATCGCGCTGCCGTTCGCGCTGCCCGGCGTGAAGACGCGTGTCCTGTATGAGGAGCCGTTCAGCGTCGTGGTTCCCGAGGGCCACCGCTGGCAGGACCGCAAGTCCCTGAAGCCCGGCGAGCTCGCGGAGGAGCACTTGCTGGTGCTCAACACCGGCAACTGCTTTCGCGACCAGGTGATGGAGGCCTGCCCGGGCCAGTCGAACACCGCGCTCGCCGAGGGCCGCGCCGGAAGCTCGCTCGAGACCATCCGCAACATGGTCGCCTCGGGGCTGGGGGTGAGCGTCCTTCCGGCGAGCGCGCTCGTGCCGCGCTACGCCACGCGGCTCCTGAAGCCCGTGCCGTTCACGCATCCCGCGCCCTCGCGCAAGGTGGCGCTCGCGTGGCGCGCGAGCTTCGACCGCCCGCTCGCCATCGACGCGCTGGCCGCCGCCATCAAGGCGGTGAAGATTCCCGGCCTGAAGATGGCGGCCTAGTCCAGGTCGGCGAGGAGCGCGGCGCGCACTTCGGGCGCGACCGGGTCGATCTTCGCGCTGTAGTGCGGGTGGTCGACGCCGATCGAGAGGCCCACGCCGTATTTGAGCGCCTCGACCATCTCGGCGGTGAGCTCGAAGCGCAGGAAGTGCACCGAGGAGGTCTTCTCGTCGGTCTCGCGCTCGAGGTCCTCGTCGGCGATGGCGAAGGCCGGCGGGCATCCTTCCACCCGCACCCAGGCGCGATCCTCGATGCCCTTCAGGCGCGCGAGGGCGGCGCGGCGCTCGTCGACGTCCTCGTACTCGATCATCATCGTCGCCTTGAAGTTGCGCCCGTCGGGAATCAGGGGATTGTAGGCATCGAGCTCCTCCTGGATGCCTTCTTCCTCGAAGATGCGCTCGACGCGCAGCATCTCCTGCACCTGGTAGCGGATGGTGAGCTCGTCCTCGAAGATGAGGGTCACGTGCTCGCCCAGGCGCACGATGCGGTTCTTCTTGTGCGCGAGGACGCGCGCGCGGAAGTCCTTGCGCGCCTTGGCGTAGGACTCGAGGGACATCAGGGAATCGCGGGAGATCTTTTGCATGGTCATAAAAGCGTTGAACGCAGATGGACGCAGATGAAACGCCGATGAACGCCGATACTCAGTCGGGCAGGCCGTAGGCCATTCTGAGAAGTGTGAGAGGGTGCTTGAGCTCGGCCTTGCCTTTGTTTTCGCCCAGGCCATCGGCGATGTGGTGGCCCGCGAGCTCGCAGTCGGAGGCGAAGAAGTCGGGCGCGAATTCCGCGATCTGGCGGAACACGGGGCGGCCGATCTTCAGCGCCGTGTCGTGGAACTCCGCCTTCACGCCGTACGTTCCCGCGTGTCCCGAGCAGCGCTCGATCACCAGCACCTCGGTGCCGGGCACGCCCTCCAGCGCCTCGCGCGTGCGCGGGCCCATCTTCTGCACGCGCGTATGGCACGGCACGTGGTAGGCGACCTTGCCGAGCGCGCGCGCAAACTCGGTGCGCAGCAATCCGTCGCGCTTCCTCGCCATGAGGTACTCGAACGGATCGAACATCGCATCGCGCACCGCCCGCACGTCCTCGTCGTGGGGATACATCAGCGGCAGCTCCTGCTTGTACATCAGCGTGCAGGAGGGCACGGGCGTGAGGATCGCGTAGCCCTCGCGCGCGAGCTTCGCGAGCACCGGGATGTTCTTCTCCTTCAGCGCCGCGACCGACTCGAGGTCGCCCTGCTCGAGCTTGGGCATGCCGCAGCACGCTTCCTTCGCCGCGAGCACGTACGGGACCTCGTTGTGGTCGAGGATCTTCAGGAGGTCGTGCCCGATGCCCGGCTCGTTGTAGTTCACGTAGCAGGTGGCGTAGATCGCGACCTTGCCGGGCGTGCGCTCGCCGTCCTTCACCGGATGGTCCCTGCTTTTCGCGGCGTGCGAGCGGAAGGGCCGCGGCGAGTACGCGGGCACCCAGGCGTCCTTGTCGATCGCCATCACCTTCTCGCCCAGGGCGCGCAGCGGCTTCGACTTCTCCGCGGCGTTCACCACGTGCACCACGATCGGGATCGTCGCGAGCTTGCCGTTGCGGTCGGTGGACGAGAGCATCCGGTCGCGCACCGGGTGCGCCAGCTTTCCGCTGCGGAACTCGTGGGCCTTCGCGCGGAGCATGAGGTGCGGGAAGTCCACGTTCCACGGGTGCGGCGGCACGTACGGACACTTCACCATGTAGCACATGTCGCACAGGTAGCAGTTGTCCACCACGCCCTGGAATTTCTCGCGCGGCACGCCGTCGAGCTCGCCGGTCGGACCTTCGTCGATCAGGTCGAAGAGCGTCGGAAAGGCGTTGCAGAGGCTCACGCAGCGCCGGCATCCGTGGCAGATGTCGAAGATGCGCTCCTGCTCGGCGAGGATCTTCGCCGGGTCGTAATACTCCGGGTTCGTCCAGTCGATCGGATGGCGCGTCGGCGCCTCGAGGCTGCCTACTCTCGTCGTCATGAGTGATGCCGGTAAAAATCCGTGAAACGCAGATGAACGCAGAAAGGCCGCAGATGAGCGCAGCAGGAATCCGGCGAGAATTCAGCGCCGGCGCAAGCGACCATTCGACCGGCCACCCATCCAGCCCTCCGTTGCCTTTGCCGCGTTCATCTGCGGCCTTTCTGCGTTCATCTGCGTTCCCCGCCTGAGTGAAAAAGGGGGCGCGAGGCCCCCTTTTGTCGCGCAGCGCAGGAAACGGCCTCAGTCGGCGAGCGCGTCGAGCGCCTTCTGGAAGCGGTTGGCGTGCGAGCGCTCGGCCTTGGCGAGCGTCTCGAACCAGTCGGCGATCTCCTCGAAGCCCTCGTCGCGCGCGGACTTCGCCATGCCCGGGTACATGTCGGTGTACTCGTGCGTCTCGCCGGCGACCGCGGCCTTGAGGTTCTGGCGCGAGCTGCCGATCGGCAGGTCGGTCGCGGGATCGCCCACGTTCGCGAGGTAGTCGAGGTGGCCGTGCGCGTGGCCGGTCTCGCCTTCCGCGGTGGAGCGGAAGAGCGCCGCGACGTCGTTCTGCCCTTCCACGTCCGCCTTGTTCGCGAAATAGAGGTAGCGGCGGTTCGCCTGCGATTCGCCGGCGAAAGCGGCCTTGAGGTTATCGTGGGTCCTGGTTCCTTTGAGCGGTTTCATGTGGCCTCCAATGGGACAAAACGCAAATGCCGGACTTCTCGTTCGGTGCTCCCCATGGTGCTACGCGGCGCATGCACCGTCCAATTGATTGTTCCGATACGGCCGATAGGCCGCACCAATGGAGCGGCGCGGGGCCGCGCCGCTCCCTGTCCCGCGCTCAGTGCCTGTCGGGATCGTAGTCCGGGCGGCCCGGATACTCGTCCATCGTGCGCAGCGGCGTGCCGTCGGCGCGCGTGTCCTGGCCCACGACCAGCGTGCGGCCCGGATCGTGGTCGAGGTAGGTCTCGTAATCGCGGCCCTGGTAGCGATAGCGCACGTCGTAGCCCACCACGTCGCGCTCGCTGCTGGAGCCGTCGCGCACGGTGCGGCAGCGCTCGCGCTCATCGGCGTTGTCCGCGCGATTGCGGTCGATGCGGTTGCCGATGAGGCCGCCGCCGATCGCACCCGCGGCGGTCGCCGCGGTGTTGCCGCGGCCGCTGCCGACCTGGTGGCCGAGCACGCCGCCGGCGATCGCGCCGATCACGGTTCCGGCGCCGACGTGGTGGCGCTCGTAGCTGTTCGTTTGCTCGTTCCAGCACTCCTGGTGCGTGCCGGCTTCGCCATACACCGGGCGCGAATCGATCACCTGCGCGCGCTCGTCGCGGCGATCGCGGCGGTCGCGATCGTCGTCACGGCGATCGTAGCGATAGTCGCCGCGATCGGGCGCGACGTAGGGGGAGGGATCCGGGTTGTAGGGGCGGTCGCGGTCGTACTGCGCTTGGGCGAACGGCGCCGCGGCCGCGAAGGCCGAGGCGACGGCCAGGACGAGCGTCTTCATGTCGAACCTCCGAAAAAAGGGGCGAGGCCTTCGGTGAAGGCCCATCGGGAGTTCGATTCCGCCGCGCCCGGCGGCGTTCGGGCGCCGGGCGTGCCGGATGGCGCAGGACTGCGCCTTTTGTTTACGCCGGCCTGCCGGGCTTCGCCCAGGAAAGCGAAGCGTTCAGCGCGAGTAGGCGGGAGGACGCGGCCCGCGCGGCGGCGGCGCGTCGTAGCGCATCTCCGGCCGCACCTCGACGCTCACCGGGATGAAGCGGCCCGGATCGCGCGGCAGGCGCGCCGTGAACTGGCGGCCGTGGTATTCGTAGCGCACGTCATAGCCGACGGTGGCCTCGCGGACCTCGTGCACGGTGCGGCAACGCTTCACGTCGCGCTCCACCGGCACGCGCTCCACGGTGCTGCCTTCGCGCGCGTTGTCGCGATCGATCTGGTTGCCCACCAGGCCGCCGACGATGGCGCCGGCCGCGGTGCCGCGATCGCGCCCGCCGCTGCTGTTGCCGAACTGGTGGCCGATCACGCCGCCCACCACGGCGCCGAGCACGGTGCCGGCCCCGATGGTGGCACCCGTATCGGAGCGCACGACGCGCTGGTCCTCGTAGCCGCGGACACGGTCGTTCCAGCACTCCTCGCGATCGACGGGAATCTGCTCGACCACCGGGTGGGTGGACACGACGCGTGCGCGATCCGGGAACGCCTGCGCGGTGGCGTGGGTGGCGGCGAGGGCGCCGAGCGTGGTGGCGAGGGTGGCGAAGGCGATCTTTTTCATGGGGCTCCCGTAGGTGTCGTGGCCATGTTGGACGTTTCCCGCATCAACGCGCGAGGGGCGGCGCGGTTGACCGGTTCGCGAAGGTAGAATCGCGCGATGCAGGCATTGCAAGGCATCAAGGTTCTCGAGCTCGGCCAGCTCATCGCGGGACCCTTCGCGGGCAAGACCCTCGGCGACTTCGGTGCCGACGTGATCAAGGTCGAGCCGCCCGGCGTGGGCGATCCGCTGCGCAAGTGGCGGCTGCTGCGCGACGGCACCTCGGTGTGGTGGGAAGTGCAATCGCGCAACAAGCGCTCGGTGGTTCTCGACCTGCGCGAGCCCGCGGACCAGGAAGTCGCGCGCGCGCTCGCCGCCGAGGCCGACGTCGTGATCGAGAACTTCAAGCCCGGTACGCTCGAGGGCTGGGGCCTGGGCTGGGAGCGGCTGCATGCGCTGAATCCCCGGCTCGTCATGCTGCGCATCTCCGGTTACGGGCAGACCGGCCCGTACAAGGATCGTCCCGGCTTCGGCGTGATCGGCGAGTCGATGGGCGGCCTTCGCTACCTCACCGGCGAGCCGGGTCGCGTGCCGGTGCGGGTCGGCGTCTCCATCGGCGACACGCTCGCGGCGCTGCACGGCGTGATCGGCGTGCTGATGGCGCTCTACCATCGCGATGCGCGCGGCGGCGAGGGCCAGTCGATCGACGTCGCGCTCTACGAGTCGGTGTTCAACGTGATGGAAAGCCTGCTCCCGGAGTACGACGCGTTCGGCGCCGTGCGCGAGCGCGCGGGAAGCGCGCTGCCGGGGATCGTTCCCTCCAACGCGTACCGCTGCAAGGATGGCAGCTACGTGCTGGTCGCCGGCAACGGCGACAGCATCTTCCGCCGCCTGATGGCCGCGATCGGCCGGCCGGATCTCGAGGCCGATCCCGCGCTCGCGCACAACGAC
This sequence comes from Burkholderiales bacterium, assembly GCA_025936275.1. Classification (GTDB taxonomy): domain Bacteria; phylum Pseudomonadota; class Gammaproteobacteria; order Burkholderiales; family Usitatibacteraceae; genus Usitatibacter. Next base: position 10,367 of record JAICTR010000003.1, on the reverse strand, counting down.
GGGCGCGTCACGCACACGCAGCGCATCGACGGCGCGATCGAGGCATGGACCACGCAGCGCACGCCCGATGAAGTCGTCGCGGCGCTCGATGCCGCGCGCGTTCCGGTGGGACGCATCTCGTCGATCGCCGACATCGCGCGCGATCCGCAGTACCTCGCGCGCGGCATGATCGTCGAGACCCGCGACCGCAACGGCGCGTCCCTCAAGGTACCGGGCGTCGTGCCGAAGCTCTCCGCGACGCCCGGCGCCCTGCGCCATCCGGCGCCGCGCCTGGGCGAGCACGACGAAGACCTGCGCCGCGGCGGCTGGCCGCTGCGCGATACGCCCGAGGATTAGCGGGCCGTCGTGCCGCGGCGCGACCGCTGTCGGCTCGCCTCCGACGGACGGCGCGCCACACGGGCCATCGGGAGCAGAAACCGGCAACGTGCGGGCGCGGTCATTACGTTGATCCCTTCTCGCGCGCCTTCCCGGTGAAGATCCGCAGCCACCTCCTGGTCCTCCTTGCCGGCGCGTTCCTGCCGCTGATGGTGTTCGCGGTCGCGATCACCTCGTTCTCGTGGTGGCAGCAGCGCAAGGACCTCGAGCTTCGCTACCTCGAGCGCGTGCGCGCCATGACCATCGCCTTCGATACCGAGATCGACGGCGCGATCCGGATGCTGCGCGCGCTCGGCCTTTCGGCGGAGCCCGGCGAGCCGCGCAAGGTGCTGGTGGAGCGCATGCGCCGCACGCTCGACACGCAGCCGCTGTGGGCGGCGGTGGCGATCGGCGATCCCGCCTGGAAGGACGTGAGCGCCGCGACGCGCGAGGTCGCCGGCACGTTGCTGCCGTCGATCGACCCCGGCACGCTCGCGCGCGCGCGCACCACGCGCCTTCCCGCGGTCTCGGGCTTGGTGCGCTCCCCCGAAGGCCTGTACGAGACGCAGATCGTGGTGCCGGTGCTGCGCGGCGGCGCGGTGAGCGCGATCCTCCTCGCCGTGGTGGAGCAATCGTCGTGGCTCAAGTTCATGAGCCAGTACCCGATCGGCAACGGTGCCACCATGACGCTCCTCGACCAGGACGGCATCGTCATCGCCCGCACCCAGGACAACGGGCGCTGGGTCGGCAAGGCGCCCGCGCCGCTGCTTCTCGCGAAATCGCGCGAGATGGCCGAAGGCGCATATCGCGGTCCCGGGCCGGACGGCGAATCGGTGTACGCCGCGCACAGCCGCTCGGTGCGCTGGGGCTGGACGGTCGGCACGGCGGTGCCGGCGGAGATCATCGAGGCGGTGCTGCTGGATTCCTCGGCGCTGCTCGCCGCGGCCGCATTCCTCTCGATCGGGCTCGCGGTGCTCCTCGCGTTCGTCCTCTCGCGGCGCATCCAGCGGCCGGTGACCGCGCTCGGCGTCTCGGCGCGCGCGCTCGCCCACGGCGACCCGTTGCCCGCGCATCCGCCCTCGTCGATCGACGAGGTGGAAGAGGTGCAGGAAGCGTTCGACGAGTCGGACGCGCTGCTGCGCGAGCGCCAGCAGCGCCTGAACGAGGCGCTCGCCGCCGAGCGCGAGGCGCGCCGCGAGGCCGAGGAAGCGAGCCATGCCAAGGACGAGTTCCTGGCGATGCTCGGCCATGAGCTCAGGAATCCGTTGAACGCCATCGCGAGCGCGGTGAGCGTGCTGCACTACGTCGATCCGCGCGGCGCGGAGGCGCTGCGCGCGCGCGACATCATCGACCGCCAGATGGTGAGCCTGCGCCAGCTCGTGGACGACCTGCTCGACGTCGCGCGCGTGACGCGCGGGCGCATCGCCCTGCATCGCCGGCCGATCGACCTCGCGGCCATCGCGCGGCGCACCGTCACCATGATGTCGGCTTCGGGCCGCCTCGCGCGCCATCGCGTGGAGACCGACCTGCGCGAGGCGTGGGTCGACGGCGACGAGACGCGCATGGAGCAGATCGTGACCAACCTGGTCGACAACGCCGCGAAGTACACGCAGGAGGGCGGCGCCATCTCGGTGCGCGTGCGGCCCGCGGATGGCGAGGCGCTGCTGGAGGTGCAGGACAACGGCATGGGGATCGCGCCGGCGCTGCTGCCGCGGATCTTCGACCTCTTCACGCAGGGCGAGCGCACCATCGACCGCGCGCAGGGCGGCCTGGGCCTCGGCCTCGCGCTGGTGCGGCGCCTGGCGGAGATGCACGGCGGCTCGGTCGACGTCGCGAGCGGCGGCAGCGGCGAGGGCGCCACCTTCACGCTGCGCCTGCCGCTCATCGCGGCGCCGCCGATCCTGCGTCCGGCCGAGGCGGTCGAGCCGCCGCACGCCGAGGACAAGCCGCTGAAGATCCTGGTCGTGGAGGACAACGACGACGGCCGCGAGACGCTCGCGATGATGCTGCGCCTGAACGGCCACCAGGTGCACGAGGCCGACAGCGGACCGGGCGGCGTCGCGAGCATGCAGGCGGTGCATCCCGACATCGCGATCGTGGACATCGGGCTGCCGGGCTTCGACGGCTACGAGGTGGCGCGCCGCACGCGCGCCTCGCCGGAGACGAAGGCGGTGCGCCTGGTCGCGCTCACCGGCTATGGCCAGGAGGAGGACCGGCGCAACGCGCAGGCGGCGGGCTTCGACTGGTTCCTGGTGAAGCCCGCGGACATGGGCGCGATCTCCGAGATCCTCACCCACCTCTAGCGAGCCCACGATGGGAACGATCCGCATCGGCATCTCGGGCTGGCGCTACGGCGGCTGGCGGGGCGTCTTCTATCCCGAAGGACTCGCGCAGCACCGCGAGCTCGAGTACGCGTCGCGCCGTTTCCCCTCCATCGAGATCAACGGCACTTTCTATTCGCTGCAGCGTCCCGAGCACTTCCAGGACTGGTACGACGCGACGCCGCCGGGGTTCGTGTTCGCGGTGAAGGGCAGCCGCTTCATCTCGCACATGAAGCGCCTGAAGGACATCGAGAAGCCGCTCGCGAATTTCCTCGCCTCGGGGCTCTTCAACCTGCGCGAGAAGACCGGGCCGTTCCTCTGGCAATTCCCGCCGCAGTTCCGCTTCGACGCGGGGCGCCTCGAGGAATTCTTCGCGCTGCTGCCGCGCGATGCCGAGTCGGCCCTCGCGCTCGCGCGCCGCCGCGACGCGCGCGTGAAGGGCCGCTGCCGGCTCGCGATCGATTGCAACCGGGAGCTGCGCCACGCGATCGAGATCCGCCACGAGAGCTTCATGGATCCCGCGTTCGTGACTCTCCTTCGCCGGCATCGCATCGCGCTCGTGGTCGCCGACACGGCGGGCAAATGGCCGTTCGTCGAGGACGTCACCGCGGACTTCGTCTACGTGCGCCTGCATGGCGACGAGGTGCTCTACACCAGCGGCTACAGCGAGGCGGCGCTCGATCTCTGGGCGGAGCGCATCCGCGCCTGGAGCGCGGGCGGCGAGCGCGAAGGCGCGCGCAAGATCGCGGCGCTCGCGCCGCCGCGCGCGCGCAGCCGCGACGTCTATTGCTACTTCGACAACGACGCCAAGGTGAAGGCGCCGTTCGATGCGCTGCGCCTCATCGCGAAGCTCGGGCTGGACGAGGCGAGCGACCCCCGCGGACGGGGACGAAGCGGGACTCTGGAGCGCCCGGCCGCGCGATGTTGACGCGCCGCCGCGCCCCGCGCAGAGTGGCGCCTCCTTCATCCCGGACCGGAAAGGAAAGGCGCATGCGCAAGCTCATCGCGGCAGGTTTCGCATCGCTCGGCGCGGCGCTCGTCCTCGCGGCTTGTGCGAGCATGGGAGGGCATGGATCAGGGCAGCGCTGGGTGACGCTCATCGACGGCAACCAGGGCCTCGAGAACTGGACCCCGGTCGCGGGGGCCAACTGGCGCGCCGAGGACGGCGCGATCGTCGCCGACCGCAAGGAAGGGAAGGCGAGCGCGTTCCTGGTGAGCCGCCAGTCGTTCTCGGATTTCCAGCTGCACGTCGAGTTCTGGGCGAGCCACGACGCCAACAGCGGCATCTACATGCGCTGCCGCGACGGCGCCGCGCCGACCGACACCACCTGCGACGAGGCGAACATCTTCGACGAGCGGCCCGATCCGCGCTACGGCACAGGCGCCATCACGCACCTCGCCGCCGTCTCGCCGATGCCCAAGGCCGGCGGCAAGTGGAACACCTTCGACATCACCGTCAAGGGTCCGCGGGTCACGGTGGTGCTGAACGGCGAGAAGACCGCCGAGATCGGCGATTCGAAGCTTTCGTCGGGACCGATCGCGCTGCAGTATGCGGCGGGCGCGATCAAGTTCCGCAAGGTCGCGCTGCGGCCGCTCTAGCGGGCCTCGAAGTGCCCGCCGCCTGGCTCGCGACGCTCAAGGCTGTCGTGCCGTACATCGAGCCGATCGTGTCGCTCGTGACGCCCGTCTTCACCCGGAAGCGCGCCGACTCGATGGCGGCGCAGGTGGAGATCCTGCAGCGCCAGGTCGAGGAGCTGCAGCAGGCCGCCGCGCGCGACACCGGGCACATCCGCGATCTCGCCGAGCAGCTGAAGCGCGTCGTGGTGGCGCTCGACCAGGCGGCGGTGAGGCTCGAGGCCGCCAACCGCCGCCACTGGGCGCTCGGCATCGTCGCCGTATCGATGTCGGCGCTCGCGCTTGCCGCGGTCGCCGCGCTGGCGCTGCTTCGCTGAAGCGCATCGAAAGGAGAACGCCATGTTCCTCGAGCTTCCCCCGGATGACGAGGCGACCGCGGAGCTCTACGCGGCCGACGCGGAGAGCGATGGCTACGTGATGAACCTCACGCGGCTCTGGGCGTGGCGCCCCGACGTCTGCACCGACTTCGTCGACCTGCGCCGCGCCCTGGTGTCGCGCAGCACGTTGAGCGAGCGCGAGCGCGCGGTGATCGTGTGCGCATCCGTCGCGACGCTGGGCGATTCGTATTGCGCGCTCGCGTGGGGCCGCAACCTCGCCGACGCGGCCGATGCCGCGATCGCCTCCGCGGTGCTGCGCGGCGAGGACGACGCGCGGCTCACGGCGCGCGAGAAGGCGCTCGCCGAGTGGTCGCGCAAGGTGGTGCGCTCGCCCAATGCGACCGGCGAGGCCGATGTCGAGCGCTTGCGCGCGGCGGGACTCGCCGATCGCGAGATCTTCGAGGCCACCACGCTCGCCGCCTTCCGCGTCGCCTTCTCCACGGTGAACGACGCGCTCGGCGCGCGGCCCGACCCTGCGCTCGCGCAGGCCGCGCCCGCCGAGGTGAGGGCGGCGATTTCCTTCGGGCGGCCGGTCGACGACGCGCAACCGGCATGACGCGCGCCCCGGCGATCCTGGCAGTCCTCGCCGCGCTCGCGTGCGCCGCGTGCGCGTCGACCGCCCCGCCTCCCGCGGGCTCGAACGAGTCCCTCGCCCGCGAGGTGGAGGCGACCGAGCGTGCGTTCGCGAAGTCGATGGCCGATCGCGATCGCGCACGCTTCGAGGGCTTCCTCGCCGACGAGGCGATCTTCTACTCGGGCGAGACGCCGCTGCGCGGCAAGCGCGCGGTGGCCGAGGCGTGGGCGCGCTTCTTCGACGGCCCGGCGGCGCCCTTTTCGTGGGAGCCGGACCACGTGGCGGTGCTCGATTCGGGAACGCTCGCCCTTTCCACCGGTCCAGTGAGGAATCCGCGCGGCGCCGTCGTCGCGCGCTTCAACTCCATCTGGCGGCGCGAGTCGCCCGGGGCCTGGCGCATCGTCTTCGACCGCGGCAGCCCGGTGTGCCCGACGCCGTGAAACCCGGGCGAGGCCGGCATGGAAGCCATCGATCGACAATCGCTCGAGGAGATCGCCGCGTGGGCGAGCCGCCACGGGCAAGTGCGCCGCGTCTGGGTGATCGGCAGCCGCGCCCGCGGCACCGCCCGGGCCGATAGCGACCTCGACATCGCGATCGAGCTCACCCCGGTCGCCGACAGCGAGGAGACGATGCCGGAATGGATGGCCCACGCCGAGGCGTGGCGCGACGAGCTGCAGCGGCGCCTGCGCCCGACGGTGGACCTCAAATGGGTCGACGCCGACCACGGCTCGCGCGACACCCGGGCCGCGGCCGCCGAGGGCAAGCTGCTCGCCTACGAGCGGGTGCCCGGATGAAACGCGCGCCACGCCTTGTTCATCCCGATGCTTCTTCCGAGAAATCTTCCCCACAGGAGAAACCATGAAAGCGCACCCGTTCTCGATCCTCGCCACGGCCGCGGTCCTCTCGATCGCCGGCTGCTCCTCGATGCACGGCATGATGCATTCCGCGGGCTCGCAGCACGTGATGCTCGCCGGCGCGAACGAGGTGCCGCCCAACCAGAGCTCGGCCTCGGGCAGCGGCACCGTGACGATCAACTCCGACCGCAGCGTGAGCGCGGACATCACCGTCGAGGGCATGAACGCCACGGCCGCGCACATCCACGAGGCGGGCCAGGGCAAGAACGGCAAGGTGATCGTGCCGCTCACCAAGGTGGGCGACAACCACTTCACCGCGCCCGCCGGCGCCAAGCTGAGCGAGGAGCAGTACGAGGCGTACAAGGCCGGCAACCTCTACGTGAACGTGCACAGCAAGGACCATCCGGGCGGGGAAATCCGCGCCCAGCTCGCCGCGCGCTGAGTTGCATGCGCCGCGCTTGACGCGGTCCGAACCCGCCGACAGAATCAGCGAGCCGCAGTCCCCGAGTTCGCTCGCGCGGCCCCGCGCCGCGCTCCTGTCAAACCTTTCGGAGGGTTCGCCATGCAACGCAATGTCCGAATGATTCGCTCGCTCGCGCTCGTCGCCGGCCTCACCCTGGGCCTCGCGGCGGGCGCGCAGCAGGTCACCTTCATGACCGGCCCGCAAGGCGGCTCCTGGATTCCGCTCGGCGGCGCGCTGAAAGGCCTCTGGGAGCAGGCGATCCCGGGGCTGCACATCCAGCAGACGCCGGGCGCGGGCATCGCCAACGTGCGTGGCGTGGAGAGCGGCAAGGCGCAGATCGGCATCGCGAACTCCTCGACCACCGCCGACGGCGTCGCCGGCCGGCCGCCGTACCCGCACAAGACCACCAAGGTGTGCCAGGTCGCGAACCTCTATCCGCAGTATTTCCAGGTGGTCGCGCTGCAGGACGCGAAGATCCATTCGTACAAGGACCTGAAGGGCAAGAACCTCGTGACGCAGCCGCGCGGCAACACCTCCGAGGCGCTCACCGCGGCGATCCTGAAGCTCAACGGCATGAGCTACCAGTCGCTGGGCAAGGCGAACTTCCAGGCCTCCTACAACGATGCCGTGTCGATGATGAAGGACGGCCACGTCGAGGTGATGACGCTCGGCACCACCGCGCCCGCTTCCTCCGTGATGGACCTCGCGAGCGCGCGCGAGATCTCCCTCGTGCCGGTCGACGAGCCGACCATGAACGCGCTGCGCCAGGAGAACCCGGGCTACCAGGAGCTCACCATCAAGTCCGGGACCTACCCCGGGCAGAAGCAGGACGTGAAGGTGATCGGCTACTCGACGCACATCATCGCCTCCTGCGACCTGCCGGAGGATGTCGTCTACAAGATGACCAAGGTGATGGCCGAGCACGTCGGCGACATGGCCGCGGTGGTGAAGCCGATCCACGGGCTCACCGCCAAGGCGATGGCCGCGGATATCGGCGTGCCGTTCCACAAGGGCGCGATCAAGTACTACAAGGAAGTGGGGGCGATGTAGCGTAGGCTTGGCGACCCATCGTGGCCGGGACCGAGCCGCAGCAGATCTTCTCCGACGAGGCGCTCGCGACCAAGCCGCGGTCGCGGGCGCTGGCGCTCGCGGTGACGCTCATCGCCGTCGGGATGTCGCTGTACCACATGTACGTCGCGGCCTTCGGGCCTCCCGAGGCGGTGATCTTCCGCGGCACGCACCTCCTCTTCGCGCTCACCCTCGTTTTCATCCTGTACCCGCTCAAGCCCGGCGGCGCCGCGGGCTGGCGCGTGCTGGATTTCGCGCTGCTCATCCTGGGCTGGGCGTGCGTGCTGCACATCTTCCTCAACTACGAGTACTTCCTCAACCGCATCATCTACATCGACGACCTCACGCTCGCCGACAAGGTGTTCGCGGTGTCGTGCACGTTCGTGGTCCTCGAGGCGACGCGGCGCGTGATCGGGCTGCCGCTGCCGCTCACCGCGGTCGCGTTCATCGTCTACGCCGGCTTCTTCACGCACGTGACGCCCCAGGTGCTGATGGAGCAGATCTACCTCTCGACCGAGGGCATCTTCGGCTCGACGCTCGGGGTCTCGGCGAGCTACGTGATGCTCTTCGTCCTCTTCGGCACGTTCATGGAGAAGAGCGGGGCGGGGCAGCTCTTCATGGACTTCGCGATGTCGATCACGGGGCACACCGCGGGTGGGCCCGGCAAGGTGTCGATCGTCTCCTCGAGCCTCTTCGGCACGGTCTCCGGCAGCGCCGTCGCCAACGTGATGGTCGATGGCCCCATCACGATCCCGCTCATGAAGCGCACCGGGTTCCGGCCCCCGTTCGCGGCGGCGGTGGAGGCGGTGGCTTCCACCGGCGGGCAGATCATGCCGCCGGTGATGGGCGCGGCGGCCTTCGTGATGGCCGAATTCCTCTCGGTTCCCTACGCCACGGTCGCGCTGTGGGCGGCGATTCCCGCGGTGCTCTACTACGTCGCGGTGTTCTTCGCGGTGCACTTCGAGGCGAAGCGCCACGGCCTCGCCGGCGTGCCGAAGTCGCAGCTGCCCAGGCTCGGGCGCGTGCTCGCCGATCGCGGCCACCTCTTCATTCCGGCGCTGCTGGTCCTCTTCGGGCTGATGCTCGGCTTCTCCGGGCCGCTCTGCGCGCTCATCGGTGCGCTCGCCTGCCTGCCGCTCGCGCTCGCGAGAAAGCTCACGCGCGCGGGCATCGGCTGGAAGAACGTGGTGGAGGCCCTCGAGGACGGCGCGCGCAACACGCTCTCGGTCGCCATGGCGTGCGCCGCGGCCGGCGTCGTCATCGGCTGCGTCACCATCACCGGGCTGGGCATCACCTTCACCGAGCTGGTGGTCGAGGTCGCGCGCAGCCACCTCGTCCTCGCGCTGGTGATGACCGCGTGCGCCGGCATCGTGCTCGGCATGGGCATGCCGACCACGCCGTCGTACATCGTGATGGTGTCGCTGCTCGTGCCCGCGCTCATCAAGCTCGGCGCGGCGGTGCCCGCGGCGCACATGTTCGCCTTCTACTTCGCGATCCTCTCGGCGGTGACGCCCCCGGTCGCGCTCGCGGTGTTCGCGGCGGCGGGGCTCGCGCGCTGCAACATGTGGCAGGCGGGCTTCGAGTCGGTGCGCATCGCCGCGCCCACCTACATCGTGCCGTTCATGTTCGTGTACGAGCCCTCGCTTCTCATGATGGGCGACTGGTTCACCATCCTCACCTCGAGCATCTCGGCCTCGATCGGCGTGATGTGCTTCGCGGCCGGCCTGCAGGGCTACCTGCTGCGCGAGGCGCGCCCCTGGGAGCGCGTGCTGCTGGTGGTCGCGGCGGTCCTCCTCATCAAGCCCGGCTACATGAGCGACCTGGTGGGCCTCGCGCTGCTCGCGGTCGTGGGGTTCTCCCAGAAGGCGCAGAAGGCGGCGCTCCCCGCCGCGGCCGCCGTCGATCGCGCGAAGTAGCGCGATGCCGGAATTACCGCGGGCGCTCGACCTCGGCGCCTATCTCGAACGCATTGGATTCAGCGGGCCCGCCCGGGCGGATCTCGAAACGCTTCGCGCGTTGCACGCGCGGCACGCCGAGGCGATCGCCTTCGAGAACCTCGCCGCGTTCCTGGGCGAGCCGGTACGCCTCGACATCGAGTCGCTGCAGGAGAAGCTCGTCCGCGGAAGGCGCGGCGGCTGGTGCTTCGAGCAGAACCTGCTCTTCGCGAGCGTGCTGGAGGCGATCGGCTTCCGCGTCCGGCGCCTCGCGGCGCGCGTGCGCTGGAACGTGCCGCCCGGCACGGTTACCGCGCGCAGCCACATGCTGATGGAGGTCGAGGTCGCGGGCGAGCCCTGGATCGCCGACGTGGGCTTCGGCGGGCAATCGCTCACGGCGCCGCTGCGCCTCGAGCCGGGGCTCGAGCAGGAAACGCCGCACGAGCCGTTCCGCGTCGTCGCCGAGGCCGCCGCGTTCGTCTTGCAGGCGCACGTGGAGGGCGAGTGGCGTGCGCTCTACGCCTTCGAGCGCCACGAGCAGCACCTCGCCGACTACGAGGTGAGCAACTGGTACCTCGCGAACCACCCGCAGTCGCAGTTCGTGACCGGCATCGTCGCGGCGCGGGCGGCGCCCGACCGTCGGCATGCGCTCCGGAACGCGCGCTACGCCGTCCCCCCCCGCGACGGGCGCACGGAGCGGCGCGTGATCGCCAGCGTGGACGAGTTCCGCGCGGTCCTGGAGGAGGACCTGCGGATCGCGCTGCCGGATTCGCCGCGGCTGGCCGAG
>JAICTR010000172.1 GCA_025936275.1 Burkholderiales bacterium | reverse complement strand
GGGTATTCATGCCGACTCCCGTCGTCCCCGAGGCATCGGGGACCCAGCTCATCCTTCAGGCAATTCTCCACCTTCCATCCGTACAGCCACTCCAGCGCATCGTAATGGCGCGGCGCGGCGCGGCCCTTCCAGAGCTCGTTTCGCACCAGGCGCTCGACGCCCTTCGCATGGTAGATGCGACCCATCTCGCGCGTCATGAGCACGGCGCGGGCGGTGCGGGCCACCCGCGAGCGTTCGTAGCGCGCGAAGCCGCGCGCGAGGTCGCCGCCTTCCGCGGCGAGCGCCGCGCCGAGCGTCACCGCGTCCTCGAGCGCCATGCAGGCGCCCTGCGCGAGGTACTGCATCATCGGGTGCGCCGCGTCGCCCAGGAGCGTCACGCGGCCGAAGGTCCAGCGCGCGATGGGCTCGCGATCCGCGGTCGCCCAGCGCCGCCAGCTCTTCGGCATGTCGAGCAGGCGCCGCGGGCGCGCGCCGATGCCCTGGAAATATCCCAGCACCTCTTCGCGGCTGCCGTCGGTGACGCCCCATTCCTCGGGATCGCGGCTGTGGAAGGTGACCACCACGTTGTACTGCTCGCCGCCGCGCAGCGGGTAGTGCACGAGGTGGCAATCGGGGCCCGCCCAGAGGCACGGCGCGTTGAGCTTGAGGTCCTCGGGAAAATCGCGCGCATCGGCGACCGCGCGATACACCACATGCCCCGATACCCGCACGGGATCGTTCACGTATTGCTGGCGCACCGTGGACTTCACGCCGTCGCAGCCGATCAACGCGGCGCCGCGGTACGTGCGCCCCTGCGAATCGATCGCCGTGACGCCGGCCTCGTCCTGGTCCACGTGCACCACGTGGCACGAGGTCACCAGGTCGATGCGCTCGCTCGCCTCGACCGCCTCGTGGAGCGAGAGATGCACATCGGCGCGATGGCTCACCGCATACGGGTTGCCGAAGCGCGCGCGGAACGCCGCGCCCATCGGCACGCGCGCGACCTCCGACTCGTCCACCGCGTCCATCATGATGATGTCGTCGGTGTACACGGCCTGCTCGCGCGCCCGCTCGCCCACGCCGAGCGCATCGAACGCGGAGAACGCGTTGGGCCCGAGCTGGATGCCGGCGCCGATCTCGCCGATCGCGGCCGACTGCTCGAGCACGCGCACCTCGCGGCCGGCGCGCGCGAGCGCGAGGGCCGCGGCGAGCCCGCCGATGCCACCGCCCGCGATCAATATCGGTGCCGCGTTGCCTGCCGCCACGTGCGCCTTCGCCTCGGTCTCCGCGATGGGAGATTAACCGAAGTCGCGGCGCGCGGACGAGATCATTGCAGCAGGCGCGGCTTCACCTCGCGGGTCCAGATGTCGTCCCACTCCTCGCGCGCGGGCTCGATCGCCGGGTAGTCGATCGGCACGAGGTCGAGCGGGCCTTCCGCCGCCGCGCCCTCGCCGGGCATCACGATCTCGAAGCCGGCGAGCACCCAGCCCGGGCCCTGCATGCGCACGCGATTGAAGCGCAGCCGGAAGCTCGCGGTGCCGAGGCGCGCTTCGTATTCCGCCTGCAGCTCGAAGCCCCACGCCGGAAACAGGAACCCGTCGCGCCGGCCCGACTCGTCGTCGCCGGCGACGAACAGCATCTCGCGGTCGCGCGCCTCGTCGAGCGCGGCGGCGCGGCGGCGCAGCGTGAGCGGCATCGCGGCGCGAGACAGGAGCTGCGCGCCGAAGGCGACGCGCCCGCGCGCGGCGCCGGCGGTGCGGCGCACCACGCGCGCGAGCGTCATGGTCGCGGCGCCTTGCGGGCGCCACGCGATGAGCTGGTCCACTTCGATCCGTGCGGCGACGTCTTCATCGGCGTCGAGCCCGAAGCCGGTCGCGCTGGTATCGACGAGGCGCATGGCGAGCGGCGCGGGAGGCGGCGCGCCGATGTCGCGCTCGAGGCCCACCGCGTGGAGGATGTGGGAAAGGCCCATCCACGCCTCGACCGGCGTGCCGCGTTCGCGGGTGCGGCGCGCGCGCAGCACCGCCTCCTCGGTCCCGAACGCGAAGCCGCGGCGCAGGTAATCGAGAAGCGCCACCTGGTCCTCGATGTGCGAGGGCGAGGCCGAAGTCATGAGCGAGCCGTCGCGCAGCGCGCGCACCGCATCGCGGCGGCAGCGCTCGAGGCGCTCCACCGGCAGGTAGAGCGTGGGGCCCGCGTCGTCGCGGCGGCCCTCGCAGAGACCGCCCTTGCGGTCGAGGTCCACGCGCAGCACGGCGCCCCCCGGCCACTCGCGCTCCGCGCAAAGCGCATCGCCCCAGCGGCGCAGCCAATCGTCGAGGATCTCCGCCTGCGAGCGGCGCAGCGCCCCGGCGGCGAAGCGCGCGAGGAGCAGCGCGCGCAGGAACAGCCACTCGAGGGTCACCGCGGGCGCGCCTTCCTTGGGCACCGCGACGCGCGCGGCGGGATCGCCCGCGCACGCGTAAAGCTCGTGCAGCTGCGCGTAGTCATCGGGCTCGCGCCATCCGCTCCACTTCATCGCCTCGGCCCAGTGGAAGAGGCCGATCGCAGCTACGCGGCAGCGGGCGGCATCGTCGTTCGCGAGGCGCGGCGCGAGGTCGCGGGCGGTCGCGACCATCGCATCGTGGCGCGCGGCGAGCCAGCGCGAGGACGCGGCGTTCTGCGCCTCGTCGCCCTTGCCGGCGGCCGCCAACCGGCGCCGTGCGGCGATGCTCGCCGCATGCAGCGCGCTGCACAGGGCGCCCAGGCGCGCCGCCGCCTCGACCGGATCGTGCCGCGCGCCGGCGTCGGTCTCGGCATGCAGGCGCTCGAAGTGGGTTCGCGCGTCGCCGCGCTCGCACTGCAGCACGGCGCTCATGAGTGCGCTCCGTCGTCGAGCGTGAGATCGGGCCCCAGCGCGCCCACCGCGGCGATGGAAGCCACCGCGCGGTGGAAATCCGCGGCAGCCACTTCCGCGCACAGGTCCCACGGCGCGCGGATCCAGTTCGGCAGGTGCGGCCACGGCCCATAGTGATCGTGCGGCAGCGAGCGCTCGGCGGACCCGAAGAGCGGCTCCTCGGGCGCGAGGCGCTGGCCGAGGCGCGCCACCTCGGGCCACGCTTCATGGCGCGGATGCGAGGCGTGGAAGCGGCGCGCGAGCGCCACGAACTCGTCGCGATCCGCGGCGAGGTAGAGGATCTCGAGGCGCGCGAGGACGAATGCCGGCTCGCCGCCCGATTCCTCCTCGGCGATCGCGAGCAGCTCCACCGCGAGGTCGGAACGCTCCTCCTCGAAGTAGAGCCGCGCCGCCTTGATCACCGCATCGGGCGAGCGCAGGTCCGCCGCGCCGCGCGCCACGCCGCAGAAGCGCGCCGCGATGTAGCGCTCGCGCAGCGGATTGCGGCACGGCGCGGCCAGCGAAGGCGAAGCGCGAAGCGCCGGCGCGGCGCCGTCGTCGGCGAGTGAAAGGGCGAGGCCCGGGCGCTCGGGGCCCGAGGATGTGCGCGGGAACGGCCACATGTCTGTCTCCTCGGCAAGAAGCCCGGTTGCGGCCGCTCACCTGGTGGGTGTGGTTGCGTTCCATGATGCGTCGCGCGCGATGCGCGTGCAGTCGGCGTCCTCCGAGGTCGCGGTGCGCGGATTCCGGCGATGAAAGTCGGCCGCGCCCTACGAGGTCCGTCGAGCCGCCGTGACACGAAGCTCGACGCGGCGCTGGTCCGTTCGGACCAATGCCCCGGCGATGGCGCTCAGCCGATGACGCGGCTCGGTTCGGGCTTCGGGCCGTGCAGCGCCGCGTCGGCCGCGAGCGAACGCCGCAGCTCCGCCTCGAGCGCATCGTCGAACGATGGGGGCAGCTCGAGCCAGCTCTCGGTGGAGGGATCGAGCGCGAGCGGCTCGCCGCGCTCGTCGCGATAGAGCGGATTGGCGGGATCGAGCTCGCGGCCGTGGAACTGCACCCTGCGCCACGATTCGCCGCCCCCGTGCACCTGGTGGAAGCGCACCGCGAGCTCGGCATGGTCGAGCATCAGGCCCTCGCGCCGCAGGAGCTCGAGCAACGCGAGCCACGGGCGCTCCTCGCGCGGATCGCGCTGGATCGCGCGCTGCAGCAGCTGCACGGCATGCAGCAGCGCGCCTTCCTCGTAATGGTCGCGCGCCTCGCGCAGCACCGCATCGACGTCGAGCGCTTCTTCGGCGGGCGCGATGGCCTCGACGAGCGCCTCGTGCGATCGCTCGAGCGGTTGCGCGAGGATCGGCTCGAGCGGCCGCGGCACGCCGCGGCTCTCGACTTCGAATGGCTCGGGCGCGGCCTCCGGTGCCATCGCGGGCATCGGCCGCGGTGCGGGCTCGAAGTCCCATGCGGCCTGCGCCTCGCTGCGCCGGCGGCGTAGCGTCCAGGCGAGCGCGCCGGCGAAGAGGATGACGACGAGCGCGAGCACGATCCACGGCCAGCGGTGCGCGTTCGGGGAATCGGCCACGACGGGTTGCGGCGCCGCGGGTGCGACGACCTTCGGGATGGCGGCGGGCGCCATCGGCTGCGCCATCGGAGGCTGCGTCGCCGGCTGCCGAGCCACGGACGACTGCGCAGGCGCCTCGGCCATGCGCGAAACGCGCAGCTGCAGCTCGGCCACCTGCGATTCGAGCCGGCGCATGCGGTCGCGCATCGCGAGCATCGTCGCCATCGCATCGTCCGAGTCGAGCACCGCGAGCTCCTCGCGCAGCTTCGCGCGGGAGGCGTCGTCCATCGACCGGCTGGCCGCGAGGTCGACGCGCGGGCCGGAGAGCTTGAGCATGAAGCCATGGCCGTGGGATCGATGATGGGCCGGCGCACCGCCCGAGGCGTGCTTGCGCGACGCGGCGTGCTTGCGGTGCGCGGCCTTCGCCGGGCGATGGGCGGCGGTCGGGGCTTGCGCGCGGGAATCGTTCGCGGTCGATGAAGAAGCCCTCGGCGCAATCGATGCGGCAAGCGGAAGCGCCACGGCGACGGGCGCCGGATCGAGCAGCACCGGGTATTCGCGCAGCACCATGCCCGGGTGCCCGGGGCACGAGGCGCGAATGCCGAGCATCAGGGCCGGCTCGTCGAGCGCGCTGGCGGTACGCACGCGCAGCACCGTCGCATCGCCCGCGCGCTCGAGCTTCAGGGTGCCGCGCTCGATGGCCGGAATGCCGGATCGCGAAGGCGGCACGATCGCGAAGCAATCGTCCTCGAGGCTCGCGACGTCGGCGCCGCCCAGCGCGATGCGCGCATCGAGGGCCCGGCCGAGGTAGGAGCGGACCTCGAGGTCGCCGAGGGAGATCGCCGAGGCGGCGAGCGGCGCGAAACCGGCCACGACCAGGAGCGCCGCGCGCGCGATGTGGAGAAGAATTTTCCGGCGGCGTCCCGCGGCCGGGGGCGCCGATGCGATGCGGGCGGAGAACGCTTCGCGCGTTCCGCGATTGCTGCGGTCCATGACGGGCCTTCCCTCCAGCGGCTGCGCCATGGGTCGTGCGCCGGGCGCTCCGCGTTATCACCTCGTCGTCCGCGCGAGCCTTTCGTGCGGGCCTTCAGTGCCTTTGTCCGCGCGAACGTAGGAGTTGTTCCCTGCCCGGGCGGGTGGGATTCGACAACGAGGAGAGAAGAAGCGCTACAAGGCGCGGGGAGCGCGCGCGCCAGAAGAATTGGTGGCCTGGGGCGGAATTGGCCACCTGGTGATTTTGGCGCGCAAAAGCGGCGCGCCAAAATCAGAATGGTGGCCTGGGGCGGAATTGAACCACCGACACAAGGATTTTCAGTCCTCTGCTCTACCAACTGAGCTACCAGGCCGGGGGGAAGCCGGCGCGGTCGAAATTCCGGCCGCGAAAGCATAAAATTATAGCGTTTCAGCCCTTCCGAAGCCAATCCCGCACGTGACGATGCGTTCCCCAGCCGCCCGGATGACGGCCGGCCTGCTGGTCTGCGCCGCCGGCGGCGCGCTCTTCGCCTGGCTCGGCACGCCGCTGCCGTGGATGATCGGCTCGATCGCCTCGATGGCCCTCGCCCAGATCGCGGGCGCCGGGTTGGACGTGTTCCCTTGGGGGCGCAACGCCGGCCTCGTCATTGTCGGCACCACGCTCGGCCTGCACATCACGTCGCCCGTGATCCACGAGGTCTCGTCGTACTGGCCCTGGTTCGTCGCGCTGGGCTTCGTCGCGATCGGCTTCGGGGCGTTGAGCGGCTGGGTGCTCTCGAAGCTTTCCGGCGTCGATTTCGCGACCTGCTATTTCGGCAGCATGCCGGGCGGCGCGTCGGAGATGGCGATGACCGGCGAGCGGCACGGCGCGAAGTCGGACATCGTCGCCTTCGCGCATTCGCTGCGGATGCTGCTCACGGTCACGCTTTTCCCGGTCGCGATCACGCTCGCCGGGTTCTCCTCCACCGAGACCTACCAGGCGGCCGTGATCCCGTTCGACGCGCCGCGGCTCGTGCTGCTGCTCGCGATCGGCACCGCGAGCGGATGGATGGCGCGGCGCATCGGCATGCCCACCGCGTACATGATCGGCTCGCTCCTCGCCACCACGGCGCTCACGGTGCGCGGCATCACGCTCTCCTCGGTGCCGCACGCGCTGCCGAGCGCGGCGCAGGTGCTGCTCGGCGCGGCGCTCGGCGTGCGCTTCGACCGCGGCTTCCTGGTGAAGGCGCCGCGCTTCGTCCTCTCGCT
>JAICTR010000396.1 GCA_025936275.1 Burkholderiales bacterium | reverse complement strand
TGTGCCACCGGCTCGATCGCGAACGCGGTGAACCACCCGGCGGAAGCCGCGGCGCCCATGAAGCCTGCGAGGATGGAGATGCGCCACGCGCGAAGCACGCGCACGACCAGCGCCGGTTCCCTCACGAGAAGCCAGCCGCCGAGGAGCACGCTCTGCAGCGCCTGCGCGCACACCAGCGTGAAGGCCGCGGTGACGATGAACGACCCGGGCGGGAGCGCGAGCTCCGCGCCGCGGAAACCCACCGCGGAGATCGCGAAGAGCCCGCCGCACGCGATGCCGAAGCCCGCCATGCGCGCGCTCCACCCCTCACGCCATCCCGACGAGAGGAGGAACACGCCCGCCGTGCCGAGGATCACCGCGAGCGCCGCGCCGAACGAGACGGGATCGCCGAGGAACAGCAACCCGAAGATCGCGACCTGCAGCACCTCGGTCTTGGACCACGCGACGCCGAGCGCGAAGTTGCGCTCCTGCATCACCTTGAGGAGCAGCGCCATCGCGCCGATCTGGCCCACGGCACCGACGAAGAGCCAGGCGAGGAAGGCCGCATCGGGAGAAGGAACCTCGGCGCCGGGCACCGCGAGGTCCACCGCGAGCAGCCACAGCGCGGCGAAAGGCACGCCGTAGAGAAAGCGCACCAGCGTCGCGCCGAGCGTGCCGAGCTGGGGCGTCAGGTGGCGCTGGGCGGCGTTGCGCACCGTCTGCGCCGCGGCGGCGAAGACGGTGATCGGGATCCAGGCGGCCGGCATCGAGCCGCCGCGGTCAGGCGGCGCGCTCTTCGCGCAGCGCGCGCTTGCGCTCGTGCTCCGAGAGGTGGCGCTTGCGAAGCCGGATCGACTTCGGCGTGACCTCGACCAGCTCGTCGTCCTCGATGAACTCGATCGCGCTCTCGAGCGTGATCTGGATCGGCGGCGTGAGCACCACGTTCTCGTCCTTGCCGGCGGCGCGCACGTTGGTGAGCTTCTTGCCCTTCACCGGGTTCACGATGAGGTCGTTGTCGCGGCTGTGGATGCCGACCACCATGCCGACGTACACGCGCTCGCCCGGCGAGACGAACATGCGCCCGCGATCCTCGAGGTTGAAGAGCGCGAAGGCGACCGCCTCGCCCTGCTCCGAGGAGATGAGCACGCCGTTGCGCCGCGAGGGCAGCTCGCCCTTCACCGGCGCGTACTTCTCGAACACGTGGCTCTTGATGCCGGTGCCGCGCGTGAGCGTCATGAACTCCATGTGGAAGCCGATCAGGCCGCGCGAGGGAATCGTGTAGTCGAGGCGCACGCGGCCCTTGCCGTCGGGGACCATGTCGGTGAGCTCGCCGCCGCGGCGGCCCAGCTCCTCCATCACCTTGCCCTGGTTGTCGGTATCGACGTCGACCGTGAGGTTCTCCCACGGCTCCATGCGCACGCCGTCGACCTCCTTCACCACCACGCGCGGCTTGCCCACCGCGACCTCGTAGCCCTCGCGACGCATGTTCTCGATGAGGATCGTGAGGTGCAGCTCGCCGCGGCCGGAGACGCGGAAGACATCGGCATCGCCCGTATCCTCGACGCGCAACGCGACGTTGGAAAGGAGCTCGCGGTCGAGCCGCTCGCGGATCTGGCGGCTGGTGACGTACTTGCCTTCCTGCCCGGCGTAGGGCGAGGTGTTCACCTGGAAATTCATGGTGAGCGTCGGCTCGTCCACGCCCACCATCGGCAGGCCCTCGGGGTTCTCCGCGTCGGCGAACGTGGTGCCGATGACGAAGTCCTCGATGCCCGTCACGGACACGATCTCGCCCGCGGAGGCTTCCCCGGTCTCGACCTTCTCGAGGCCCTGGAACGTGTGGATCACGCCGATCTTCGCCTTGCGCACGAACTTTTCGCCCGACATGATCGCCACTTCCTGCGCCTTGCGGATCGTCCCGCGGCGGATGCGGCCGATGGCGATCCGCCCGAGGAAGCTCGAGTAATCGACCGCGGCGATCTGCAGCTGCAGCGTGCCGGCCGGATCGCCCTTCGGCTCGGGTACGTGCGCGAGCACCGCATCGAAGAGCGGCTGCATGTTGGAGCCCACCTCTCCGCTCTTCGTCGTCGCCCAGCCGTTCAGCGCGGAGGCGTAGATCACCGGAAAGTCCAGCTGGTCTTCGTTCGCGCCGAGCTTGTCCATGAGGTCGAACGTCTGGTCCACGACCCAATCGGGGCGCGCGCCATCGCGATCCACCTTGTTCACGACCACGATCGGCTTCAGCCCCTGCGCGAGGGCCTTGCGCGTGACGAAGCGGGTCTGCGGCATCGGGCCTTCCACAGCGTCGACCAACAGCAATACGCCGTCGACCATCGACAGCACGCGCTCGACCTCGCCGCCGAAATCCGCGTGTCCCGGCGTATCGACGATGTTGATGTGCGTGCCTTCATATTCGACTGCGCAGTTTTTCGCCAGGATGGTGATGCCGCGCTCTTTTTCGAGATCGTTGCTGTCCATCACGCGCTCGGCGACGTGCTGGTTCTCGCGGAAGGTTCCGCTTTGCTGCAGCAGTTTGTCGACCAGTGTGGTTTTGCCATGGTCGACGTGCGCGATGATGGCGATGTTGCGTAATAGCCTGCTCATACCGATTCCTGTGAGATCAATCGTTCAGGGGCGACGACGCCGTATTCATTGACGACGGCCACGCCCAATAAATTTCTTTCCGGTCCATACACACGCACGCGCCGATTGCGCTGCGCCACTTCCATCGCCAACCGCTGACCGTGACGAAAACGTGCCGCCTCGGCGGCATCCAGATCGATCGCCGGCAAACTCGCCAGCAATCCGTCCAACGGCATCAATGCTTGACGACGCTGCTGCAACGTCATCTCCTCCAAATCCTGCAGCGGTACCGCTTGATCCAATTGCAGCGAACCAACCCGCGTTCGCCGCAGCGCCGTCAAATGCGCTCCGCA
>JAICTR010000444.1 GCA_025936275.1 Burkholderiales bacterium | reverse complement strand
TCCGTTCAAGGACGGCTTCCAGCTGACGCAGGCGCTGATCGCGATCGGTCGCGGCGAGTGGCTCGGCGTCGGGCTCGGCGCGAGCGTCGAGAAGCTTCTGTACCTGCCGGAAGCGCACACCGACTTCCTGCTCGCGGTGATCGCCGAGGAGCTGGGCTTCGCGGGCGTGGTCACCGTGATCGCGCTCTTCGCTTTCCTCGTGCACCGCGCGTTCGCCGTGGGACGCCAGGCCGCGAGCCTCGAGCGTTATTTCGCCGCGCTGGTGGCGCAGGGCGTGGGCGTGTGGCTCGCGGTGCAGGCGTTCATCAACATGGGCGTAAACATGGGGCTCCTCCCGACCAAGGGCCTCACGCTGCCGCTGCTCTCGTTCGGCGGCACCGGGATCGTCGTGAACTGCGTCGCGCTCGCGATCGTGCTGCGCATCGATTGGGAGAACCGATACCTGATGAGGGGAGGGTCGCTATGAAGCGCACGATCCTCATCATGGCCGCGGGAACCGGCGGGCACATCTTCCCCGGCCTGGCGATCGCGAGGCAGCTCGTGGCCCGCGGCTGGAGCGTGCACTGGATGGGCACGACGCACGGCATGGAGAACCGCCTCGTCGCGGAGGCGGGCTATCCGATGGTGCGGCTCGCGATGAGCGGCGTGCGCGGCAAGGGCCTCGCGGCTTGGCTGGTGCTGCCGCTGCGATTGCTGCGCGCGTTCTGGCGCTCGAGCGTCGCGATCTTCCGCATCCGGCCCGACGTGGTGCTCTCGCTCGGCGGCTACGTGGCGTTCCCCGGCGGGCTCATGGCCGCGCTGTGGAGGAAGCCCCTCGTGGTGCACGAGCCCGGAGCGGTCGCGGGGCTCACGAACCGGTTGCTCGCACCGTTCGCCCATCGCGTGGTGGTCGGCATGGAAGGCTCGTTCACGCGCGAGGTGGCGCAGCGCTGGGCGAACTTGCTGCCCAGGCCCAGGCGCATCGCATGGCTGGGGACACCGGTGCGCGAGGAGATCGCCGCGATCGCCGCGCCCGACGCGCGCTATGCGGGCCGCGACGGCGCGCTGCGGTTGCTCATCGTCGGCGGAAGCCTCGGCGCACAGACGATGAACGACCTGGTGCTCGCGGCGCTCGCGTCGATGGCGCCGCAGGATCGACCGCGGGTCGTGCACCAGGCGGGCGAGAAGCTCTACGAAGGATTGCGCGGCGCCTACGAGGACGCCGGCGTGCAGGCGGAAGTGGTGCCCTTCATCGGCGACATGGCGGCGCGCTATGCGTGGTGCGACGTGTTGGTCTGCCGCTCGGGCGCGATCACGGTGGCCGAGATCAGCGCCGCGGGCATCGCGGCGATCCTCTTCCCGCTGCCGTGGTTCGTGGCGGACGAGCAGGCGGCGAACGCCGCCTACCTCGCCGATCGCGACGCCGGCATCGCCCTGAAGCAGCTCGAGACGACGCCCGCGTCGCTCGCGGCGCTGCTGCGCGGCCTCACGCGCGAGCGCCTCGCGGCGATGGCGAAGCAGGCACGCGCACTCGGAAAGCGGGAGGCGACGCGCGCCTGCGCGGACCTCTGCGAGGAGCTCGCCCGTGCGGCATAAGGTGAAGCGCATCCACTTCGTGGGCATCGGCGGCTCGGGCATGTCGGGCATCGCCGAGGTGCTCGCGAACCTCGGCTACTCGGTGAGCGGCTCGGACCTCGCGGAGAACGCGGCGGTGCGCCGGCTGCGCGGGCTCGGCATCCGCATCGTGACCGGCCACGACGCGAAGAACGTGGAGGCGGCCGATGCGGTGGTCGTCTCGTCGGCGGTGAAGGAAGACAACCCCGAGGTGGCGCACGCGCGCGAGGCGCACATCCCGGTGGTCCCGCGCGCGATGATGCTGGCCGAGCTCATGCGCTTCAAGCAGGGCATCGCCATCGGCGGCACGCACGGCAAGACCACCACCACGTCGCTCGTCGCGGCGGCGCTCGGCGAGGCGGGCATGGATCCCACCTGCGTGATCGGCGGGAGGCTCAACTCGATCGGCACCAACGCGCGCCTCGGCAAGGGCGAGTTCCTGGTCGCCGAGGCGGACGAGTCCGACGCCTCGTTCCTCTACCTGCAGCCGGTGATCTCGGTCGTCACCAACATCGATGCCGACCACATGGAAACGTACGGGCAGGACTTCGAGAAGCTCAAGGCGACGTTCGTCGAGTTCCTCGGCCACCTGCCGTTCTACGGGCTCGCGGTGGTGTGCAAGGACGATGCGCACGCGCGCTCGATCATGCCGGGCGTGACGCGACCGATGCTCACCTACGGCATCGCGAGCGAGGCGGATCTGCGCGCCGAGGACGTGCGCTGGGACGGGGCGTGCATGCGCTTCCGCGCGGTGAGCTACGTGAACCGCTTCCAGCCGCTCGAGGTGCTGTTGAACCTGCCGGGCGAGCACAACGTGCTGAACGCGCT
>JAICTR010000175.1 GCA_025936275.1 Burkholderiales bacterium | reverse complement strand
GATCAGCACGTCGCGGGAGCTTCCGAAGTTCTGCACCTCCGCGCCCTTGACGCCATGGCTCTCGAGCGCGTGGCGGATGCGCGCGGTGTCCGCGGCGTGCGGATAGCTCACCTCCATCACGGTGCCGCCGGTGAACTCGATGGAGAAGTGAAGGCCCTTGGTCGCGAGCGAGACCACCGCGGCCACGAACACGATCGCCGAGATCACGTTGAACACCAACGCGTGGCGCATGAAGGGGATGGTGCGCCGGATGCGGAAGAATTCCATGGTCTAGGCCGCCTTGGTCGTCGTGGTGCGGTGCCAGTCGGTGTTGCCGATGGAAAGCCTCGCGACCTTCTTCCGCCCGCCGTAGATGAGGTTCACGATGCCGCGCGACACGACCACGGCGCTGAAGATCGAGGTGAGGATGCCCAGGCAGTGCACCACGGCAAAGCCGCGTACCGGCCCGGAGCCGAAGGCGAGGAGCGCGAGGCCGGCGATCAGCGTCGTCACGTTGGAGTCGAGGATGGTGCCGAAGGCGCGCTCGTAGCCCGCCTGGATCGACATCTGCGGCGACATGCCGGCGCGCAATTCCTCGCGCACGCGCTCGTTGATGAGCACGTTGGCGTCGATCGCCATGCCGAGCGTGAGCGCGATCGCCGCCATGCCGGGAAGGGTGAGCGTCGCCTGCAGCATCGAGAGGATGGCGATGAGGAAGAGCAGGTTGCAGGCGAGCGCGATCACCGAGACCAGCCCGAACACCACGTAGTACGCGATCATGAAGATCGCGATGGCGACGAACCCGTAGAGCACCGCGTCGTAGCCCTTCTGGATGTTCTCCGCGCCGAGCGAGGGGCCGACGGTGCGCTCCTCGATGATGTCCATGTTCGCGGCGAGCGATCCGGCGCGCAGCAGCAGCGCCAGGTCCTTGGCCTCGTTGATGTCGGTGAGCCCGGTGATGCGGAAGTCCGCCCCGAACTCCTCCTGGATGTTGGGCCACATCGCGACCATGGTGCCGGTCTTCTCCACCAGCATGATCGCCATGCGCTTGCCGACGTTGTCGCGCGTGGTCTGGCGCATGACGCGGCCGCCGGCGCTATCGAGCTTGACGTTCACCACCGGGCTGCCGGTCTGCTGGTCGAAGTTCGCCTGGGCGTTGGTGATGCGGTCGCCGCCGATCACGAGCGACTTGCGCACCAGCACCGGCATGCCGTGCTCGTCGTAGTACTTCTCGGTGCCGACCGGCGCCGACTGGTCCTTGTACTGCGCGAAGGCGCCCTCGCCGCGGCCCTGCGCGTATTCCTCGGCCACGAGGCGGATCTCGAGCGTCGCGGTGCGCCCGATGATCTCCTTCGCGTGCTCGGGATCCTGCACGCCCGCGAGCTGCACGACGATGCGGTCGGCTCCCTGCTGCTGCACGATCGGCTCCGCCACGCCCAGCTCGTTCACGCGGTTCCTGAGCGTCTGGATGTTCTGCTGCAGCGCGGCTTCCTGGTTCGCCTTCGCGACCTCGGGCTTCACGGTGGCGACGAGCACGCCCTCGGCCGACGTGTCCTGCTGGTTCACGACGAGGTCCGTCATCGACGAGGTGATCTCGCGCAGCGCCGCCGCCTCCTGCTCCTTCTCGCGGAAGCGGATCACGATGCGCTCGCCCGTCCGGTCGAGCGCCGAGTAGTAGATCTTGTGGTCGCGCAGCAGCGCGCGGATGTCGGAGAGGTGGCGCTCGATCAGCTTGTTGGCGGCGGACTTCATGTCCACCTGCAGCAGGAAGTGCACGCCCCCGCGCAGGTCGAGGCCGAGGTACATCGGCTTCGCGCCGAGGGCCTGCAGCCAGCGCGGCGTGTTGGGCACGAGGTTCAGCGCCACGCCGTAGTTGTTCTGGTCGATGCTCGCCTGCGCGATGTCGCGCGCCTTCAACTGCACGTCGGTATCCGAAAAGCGGAAGCTGAGCTTTCCGTCGGAGAGCTCGGCGCCGATCGGCTTCACGTTCGCCGCCTTGAACGCGGCCTCGATCTTGTCGCGCATCGCCTCGTCCACCTTGATGGCGGTGCGCTTGCCGGCGACCTGGACCGCGGGAATCTCGCCGAACATGTTGGGCGCCGCGTAGATGAGGCTCACCACCAGCGCGATCGCGATGATCGCGTACTTCCAGAGCGGATACCGGTTCATGGGTTACTGCGCGCCCTTCAGCGTGCCCTTCGGAAGGAGCTGGGTCACCGCCTGCTTCTGCACCTGGATCATGACGTTGGGCGCCACTTCGAGCGTGAGGAAGCTGTCGTTGATTCTCTCGATGCGGCCGAGGATGCCCACCGCGACCACCTCGTCGCCCTTCTGCAGCGCCTCGAGCATGGTGCGGTGCTCCTTCGCCTTCTTCATCTGCGGGCGGATCATGAGGAAGTACAGGACCACGAACATCAGGACGATGGGCAGCATGCCCATCAGCGTGTCGGTGCCTTGGGCCGCGCCCGCGGCCTGGGCGTATGCGGTGCCGATCATTGGGGAACTCCGAACGGAAGGGGTTGAAGCGGCTGGCTTTTCCTCCGCCTAGCCAGTCTGCGATTCTATCATGCGGTCGCTCGCGAAACGCCTGCGGAATTCATCGAGCGTGCCGGTCTCGATCGCCTCGCGAAGCTGCGCCATGAGGGCGAGGTAATAGTGCAGGTTGTGCAGGGTGTTCAGCCGCGGGCCGAGCATCTCGCCCGCGCGATCGAGGTGGTGCAGGTAGGCGCGGCTGAAGTGGCGGCAGGTGTAGCAGGTGCACGAAGGGTCGAGCGGCCCGGTGTCCTCGCGGTGGCGGGCGTTCCTGATCTTCACGTCGCCGCGGCTCGTGAAGAGCCAGCCGTTGCGCGCGTTGCGGGTCGGCATCACGCAATCGAACATGTCGATGCCGCTCGCCACCGCGTGCACGATGTCCTCGGGGGTGCCCACGCCCATGAGGTAGCGCGGCGCGTTCGCCGGAAGGCGCGGCGCCGAATGCTCGACGATGCGCCGCATGTCCTCCTTGGGCTCGCCCACGGAGACGCCGCCCAACGCATAGCCGTCGAAGCCGATGCGC
This sequence comes from Burkholderiales bacterium, assembly GCA_025936275.1. GTDB lineage: Bacteria > Pseudomonadota > Gammaproteobacteria > Burkholderiales > Usitatibacteraceae > Usitatibacter. The sequence goes on along the minus strand of JAICTR010000175.1, from coordinate 3,476 downwards.
TCGAGCTCGCCGGTGGATTCGTCGCGCAGGTCCTCGTACATGCCGCCCTGGACGATGCCGAAGATCGCGTTCGCATTGCCTTCGTGCGCCTGCTTCGAGCGCGCCGCCCAGCGCATCGAGAGGCGCATCGATTCGGCGGCATGCTCGCGCGTCGCGGGATAGCCGGTGCACTCGTCGAAGGCCATCGCGATGTCGGAATTCAGCACGCGCTGGATGCGCATCGCCTCTTCCGGGGTGAGGAAGAGCTTGTCGCCGTTCACCGGCGACTGGAACGCCACGCCCTCTTCGCTCAATTTGCGCAGCGCCCCCAGGCTGAACACCTGGAAGCCGCCCGAGTCGGTGAGGATCGGCCGCTCCCAGCCCATGAAGCGATGCAGGCCGCCGAATTTCTCGATCACCGCGAGGCCCGGCCGCAGCCACAGATGGAACGTGTTGCCGAGCACGACCTGCGCGCCGAGCTCGGCGAGCTCCGCGGGGGTGACGGTCTTCACGGTGCCGTACGTGCCCACGGGCATGAAGGCCGGCGTCTCGACCACACCATGGGCGAGCTCGAGGGTTGCGCGGCGAGCCTGGCCGTCGGTCGAATGAATGCGGAATTTCACGGCGCAATGCGGGGAAGCGGAGATATCACGAAAGATCGATCCAGAATCGCTGCTTGGCAGGTTTTCCCTCGCCCATCTCGATCTCGTCCTCCATCTTGCCTCCGTTGGCGAGGATGATGGAGCGCGACGGCCCGTTGGTCGCATCGCACGTGACGAGCGCCCGGCGGATGCCCAGGGCCTTCGCTTTTTCCAACCCGAGACGAAGTGCGAGCGTGCCATATCCCTGGCGTCGCCGCGAAGGCCGGATCTCATAGCCGATGTGGCCGCCGACACGCATCAGGTTCTCGTTCAATCGGTGCCGCACGGAAACGCGCCCGATGAAGGCCGTGTCCTCGACGAGCCAGTAGGACGTCTGCGGAACGAGGCCCGGCTTGACGCTCCGCCCCGCCGCATCCTCCAGTCCGGCAAGGAACGAAGCGAAGTCCCTTTCGAGAACGTCGACGTCGACCTCGCGGTACCGGCCCATGCTGCCGGCATTCCACGGATAGTCGTCGGCCTGGAACTCGCGCACAGCCTCGATGAAGCTCTGCTTGAATGCGACCGACGGCGCGGCGAGCCGGGCCGCCTTCCCGGGAGTCAATCGCGCTTCACCCGCGCCAATGCGGCGGAAAGGTCTTGTCGAAGTACGGCATCGCCTCGATGCGCGCGGCCCATGCGGCGATCGGTGGCGGAATGAGCTCCGTGAGCTTCGACTCCGGCTTGCGCTGCGTTACGCGCTTCACGTAGGCCACCATCGGATAGAGCACCAGGTCCGCCGCGCTCGGTGCGCTGCCCGCGAGGTAATCCCCACGCAGTTCCTTCGCGAAGTACGCGAGCTCCGTCGCCACGCGCTCGCGCGCCTCCGCGAGCTTCGCTTCATCGGGCGGCGCATCGCCCTTCCAGAAATATTCGTCGACGATGCGGTCCACGCCCTGCAGGTTCAGGTACTCCTGCGCTTCCCGCGAAAGGCGCCGCACGCGCGCGCGCGAGCGCGCATCGCCCGGATAGAGCACCGGCGCGCCCGAAGCGAAGCGCTCGTCGAGGTACTCGAGGATCGCCTCCGATTCCCACAGCGCCCAGCCGTCATCCACGATCGTGGGCACGGTGTGGCGCGGGTTGATCGCCACGAACTCGGGCTTCCGGGTGTCGCCCTCGGAGAACGACAACACCTTGAGCTCGTAGGGCACGCGCAGCTGCTCGAGCGCGAGCCACACGCGCCATGAGTACGGCGAGCCGTGACCGTGATAGAAGAAAAGCGCCATCGTGTTTCTCCTTGGGATGAGATCGGTTAGTCGTCGAGCCGGAAGCCGTCGAGCGGCACCTCGGGTTTGCGCCCGTTGACGATATCCGCGAGCACGCGGCCGGTGCCGAGCGCGAGCGTGAAGCCGAGCGCGCCATGGCCCGCATCGAGCAGCAGGTTGGAATAAGGCGTCGCGCCGAGGATCGGCGTGCCGCGCGGCGTGGCCGGGCGCATGCCGCACCACGGCTGAAGGCGCGAGAAATCGCTCGCCTCGGGGAATGTCGATCGCACCTCTTCGACCAGCTGCCCCACGCGCTCGGTATCGATGGTCGCGGTGCGCCCCGCGAGGTCCGCCATGCCGGCGACACGCAATTCGCTTCCCAGCCGCGCGTACACGACCTTGCGCTGGTAGTCCGTCACGCTGATGCGCGGCGCGGCCGCGTCGTTCACGATCGGGAGCGTGAGGCTGTAGCCCTTCAACGGATACACGGGGATCCGGATGCCGAGCGGCTTCACGATCGCCGGAGCGCTGGTGCCGAGCGCGAGCACATAGCGATCCGCCTCGAAAACGCCCTGGTTGGTCTCCACGCCGGCGACACGCCGCCCGATGGCCAGCAGCCTCTGCACCGCGACGCCGAAGCGCAGGCGCACGGCATTGGCTCCCATGGTCATCAAACGCGTGAGCTCGTTCGCGAACTTGAAGCAATCGCCGGCATCTTCGCTCGGCGTGTAGATGGCGCCCGCGATGCGCCGCTTCATGGACGAAAGCGCCGGCTCTACCTCGATCGTCCGGGCGGCATCGAGGGCTTCCTGCTCGGCGCCCAGGCCGCGCTGGTAATCGACCAGCCGCTTCGCCGATTCGAACGCGCGCGCATCGGTGTGCACCACGAGCTTGCCGTTCCTCACGTAATCGAAGTCGAGCGCGTGCTGCGCGACGAGCTCGTGCATCATGCGCCGGCTGTAGAAGGCGAGCCGCAGCAGCCGCTCGGTGGTGAGCTCCGATTGCCGCTGGTTGCACGCGGCGAGGAAGGCGAGTATCCAGCGCCACTGCGCGGCGCTCCATTCGGGCACGAACTTGAGCGGCGAATCGCGGCGCATGAGCCACGGCGGGATCTTCGGGATCACCGAGGGGCTCGCGAGCGGCGCGACGTAGCTGTACGAGAGCTGCCCGCCGTTGGCGAAGCTGGTCTCCAGCGCGACGGCGTCGTTCCTCTCGAGGACCGTCACCTCGTGGCCATCCTGCCGCAGGTACCACGCGGCGGCGATGCCGGCGACTCCGGCGCCGAGGACGAGGATTTTCATGGAGCCGCGATTATGCCTTCAACGCCGATGCCCGCCGATCATCGAAGAAAGGCAGGGAACCACGGATGAACACAGATGAACACGGATGCGCTTCGCAGGGAGACCCATCGTCAACCAGTCCGGCGTGGTCGGTTCATGTCCGCTCCCGCTCATCCGGACCCGATCATCTGTGTTCATCCGTGTTCATCTGTGGTTCAACCAAAGACAAGGGCCGCGCGCGGCGGCCCTTGTGAATCACCCTCTCCCGGCGCTCCCCCAAGGGGAGGGGGAAAATCACAGCAGCGGCACGATGAGCAGCGCCACGATGTTGATGATCTTGATGAGCGGGTTCACGGCCGGGCCGGCGGTGTCCT
>JAICTR010000028.1 GCA_025936275.1 Burkholderiales bacterium | reverse complement strand
GGCGTTGCGCATTCCCGATGCCCTGCGACGTGGCGTTGCGGCTTCCCACGATCGCGATCGACGGCGCGCCGAGGAGATCGATCCTGCCCTCGACGAAAAGGAACGGCGGCGGGCGACGTACCTCGAGGAGCGCGGCGGGATAGCAGGGGTCGCCCCATGTGACCAGGTGGCGATCGGGTGCATCGAGCCACGCGAGCGAAGCATCCACGAGCGTAGGAGCGGCGCCACGCTCGAGGGCCCGCGCCGCGGGCTCTCCCGCGACCTGCGCGATCCGCGTCGCCGACGCAGCGAGCACCGCCTCGGGCGATCCGGCCCAGCGCAACAACGCGCGAAGCGCGGCATGCGTGAGACCAGGGGCGAGGCAAAGGCGGAGCCAGGCGCGGGCGTCTGCGCGCGAGCAGCGATTCCAGTCCACGATGTCGAAGGTGCGGGGAGGATTCCGCAATAAACGGCGTTGATTCGAAGCGGCTGACGCGCGACGCCATCAAAAAAGGGGGCACGAGCCCCCTTTTTCGGTGAATCGAGCGCTCAGGGCGTGCGGACGATATCGCCGACGTAGATCGGCTGCGTCGCCTTCATCACCATGGCGTACGAAAGCTTGTGGAAGACGCGGAACACGAAGAGCAGGCCGTTGCGTTCATCGGGCAGCTTGATTTTTCCATCGCGCAACGTGGCACCCGACTTCGCGTGGGCCGGATCGTCGACCTTCGGTTCCGGCACGACGTACACGGGCGTGACCTCGACGCCTTTCATCCAGTCGCCGGCGATGCTCGGGCCGGTATCGTGGCCGTTGCCGCCGATCACGGCACCGCGATGGTAGCTTGCGAGCACGTGTCCCACTTCCAGCCCGTCGCGCGAGCCGCGGTTGATGGTGACGATCTGGTATTGGCCGATCTCGGCGACGCCACCTTCCACCGACATGATCGCGCCTTCGATCAACTTGTCGGGCGCGTGCGGGATGTAGTTCGGGAATGTGGTCTCGCGCGCCGGCACGAGGCGGTCGCCCGGCGTGATTTCCTGCGTGGACTTGACGATGGTGAGCGTCGTGGGATTGCCGAAGCGACGCACGCGCGCGTCTCCGAGGTATTTCGCCTCGTAACCCAGAATCTCGCCGGTTTCCGGATCATGAAGCGCGACGCCGGGGTGGAATACCTGCCAGTTCACACCCGCATCGGCGCCGATGCGATCGGCGTACGCCGTTTCACCGGCGCTCACGGCGACGCGCCCTTCCTGGGTCGCGACGATGCGCGGCGCCTGGTCGAGCCCGTCTTCCTCGACGACCAGCGGCTGCGACAGGAACGGCCCGATGACCGTCCCGGGGATGCTCGGGATGGCGCTGCGCAACGGTTCGATGCGCACGCGCGGTTCCACCTTCACGACGTTCGCCGCCGCGGCCGCCGGACCGCCGGACGTGAGCGAGAGCTGCGGATAGGCGCCGGAGCGGTCGAGGTGGATCACATCGCCCGGATAGATCCAGTGCGGATCCTTGATCTCATCGCGGTTCATCTGCCAGATCTGCGGCCACTTCCAGGGATCTTTCAGGAACCGGCCCGAAATGCCCCACAACGTGTCGCCTTTGACGACCGTGTACTGGTCCGGTGCATCGGCCTGCAGGTCGGCTTGGGTGACGTGCTGGGCGGATGCCGCGACGCCGGCATCGGCCTGGGGAGACGCCCCGGCCGCCTGTAGGCAGACCGGAACCAAACTGGCCAGGGCCGCGACTAAAGATATAATTGTCTTTCGCATGGCGGCACTCACTTGTGGATATGGAGCTCGGGACCCATATTCAGAAAAAGGGTTACGTCCCCTTTTTCAAGTAGTGCGGTAAATTCTGCACATAATTTCTTCAATTAGCAAGCATTTATGGCGATTCTCGAGATCCTCCAGTACCCGGACCCGCGTCTCAACAAGCCCGCCGAGCGCGTCGAGAAGATCGACGCGGGCACGCGCAAGCTGATCGACGACATGGTGGAAACCATGTACGCCGCGCCCGGCGTCGGCCTCGCCGCGACACAGGTAGACGTGCACAAGCAGATCATCGTGATCGACATCAGCGAGGATCACGGCGACCTGCGCGTCTTCATCAATCCCGAGGTGACGCGGCGCGAGGGCGTGGCGGTCAACCAGGAGGGATGCCTGTCGGTGCCCGGCATCTACGATAACGTCGAGCGTGCCGAGATGGTCACGGTGACCGCGCTGGATCGCAACGGCTCGCGGTTCACCCTGAACGCATCGGGCATCCTCGCCACGTGCATCCAGCACGAGATGGACCACCTCGAAGGCAAGGTCTTCGTGGAGCGGCTCTCGGAGCTCAAGCAGAACCGCGTGCGCGCGAAGCTGAAGAAGCGCCAGCGGAAGGCGGCCTGACGCGCTTGCCCCTGCGCGTCGCATTCGCCGGCACGCCGGCGTTCGCGGCGCGTTCGCTCGAGGCAATCGTCGCGGGCGGCCACTCGGTCGCCCTCGTCCTGACGCAGCCCGATCGTCCCGCCGGACGTGGCCTGCGGCTGGCCGCGAGCGCGGTCGCGCAGGTTGCCGCGCAAAACGGCCTTGCCACGCTCAAGACGTCCACGCTCAAGTCGGCCGAGGTCCGAAGCGCGATCGAAAACATCGGCTGCGACGCGATCGTGGTCGCGGCCTTCGGCATTCTCTTTCCGGCCGAGATCCTCGCCCTTCCTCGCCACGGCGCCATCAACGTCCACGCGTCGCTCTTGCCGCGATGGCGCGGCGCGGCACCGATCCAGCGTGCCATTCTGGCGGGGGACTCGCATACCGGCATCAGCATCATGCGCATGGATGAGGGACTCGACACCGGTCCGGTCCTTCTGCAGAGCGCGATCCCGATCGCGCCGGGCGAGACGTCCGGGTCCCTGCTCGACAAGCTCGCCACGCTCGGTGCGTCGTGCATCGTCGACGCGCTCGCGCGGCTCGATGGCCTGGATCCCATCGCCCAGGATTCGGACCTCGCGACGTACGCGGCGAAAATCACGAAGGCGGAGGCGCGGATCGATTGGGCGCACGCTGCGACGCAGATCGACCGCGTGGTGCGTGCCTTCAACCCGTCTCCCGGCGCTGAAACGCGGCTCGACGGCCAGGCGGTCAAGATCTGGGAGGCCGAACCCGCCCCGGGCGAGGGTCCCCCCGGCGCCATTCTCGAGGCCAGCGCCCGCACCGGCCTTCGGGTCGCTTGCGGGAGAGATGCGTTGCGGGTGCGCAGCCTGCAACGGGCCGGCGGAAAGCGCCTGTCGGCCGGCGCGTTCATCGCCGGTGGGCAGCTCAAGCAGGGACAAACGTTCGAGCCCATGCCGGCCGGCGCCCCCGAGACGCCGCCCGCTTAATCCCAAGTCGTTGATTCTCTGGCGTATCCCTTGCCACGGCCCGGCGGGGAAATGCTGGCAAGTCCTTGAGATTGGTGGTAAATTGGCCATCGCTGCCGCACTGTCTCGAACTTGCCACAAAGTGTTGTGGAAATGCAGACACGCCCGAGACGGCTGCGCCATCGGGATGATTCGATGACCGTTCGCCGCATGATTTCCTTCGACCTCGCCGCGCTCGCGACGCGTTGCGCGCGCCCGCTGCTGCACGCGCTCGCCTGGCTCGCGATCCTGGCATCGCTCGCGCCCGTGGCGGCGCATGCCGACGGGATCGAAGTGCGCAGCGCATCGATCACGCCTTCCGAAGACGGCTGGCAACTCGACGCCCAGTTCGACATCCGCTTCAGCCCGCGCCTCGAGGAGGCTGTGAACCGCGGCGTGCCGCTCTACTTCGTGGTCGAGTTCGAATTGTCGCGGCCGCGCTGGTACTGGTTCGACGAGAAGCCGGTGCAGCTCTCGCAGACATACAAGATCAGCTACACGCCGCTGCTGCGCCAGTACCGGCTGTCGGTGGGCAACGTGTACCAGAACTTCACGCGCATGGAAGAAGTGACGCGCGTGCTTTCCAAGATTCGCGGATGGCATGTCGCGGACCGCGGCGCATTGAAAAGGGACGGAACCTACCAGGCGGCGGTGCGCATGCGCCTGGATACGGGCCAGCTGCCGAAGCCGTTCCAGGTGAACGCCATCGCCTCGCGCGATTGGACCCTGGATTCGGACTGGTATCGCTGGGCCATCGGTCCATGAAGGCATTGATCTTCCTGTGTGTGGTCACCGGCGCCGCGCTGGTGTACCTCATGTCGGAAGCCACTTCGAATACCGCGCTCTTCGCGCGCAACTATCCGCTCCTGCTCGGCCTGGGCGGCGGCCTCGCGTTGGGCCTCATGGCCCTCATCGTGTACCAGCTGCTGCTCCTTCGCAGGAAGCTGCGCGAGCGCGTGTTCGGCTCCAAGCTCACGCTGCGGCTGATGGCGGTCTTCACGCTGATGGCGCTCATCCCGGGCGGCCTGGTGTACGCGATTTCGTTCCAGTTCCTGCAGCGCTCGATCGAGTCCTGGTTCGACGTCAAGGTCGACGAGTCGTTGAAGGGCGGCATCAACCTCGCCCGCAGCGCGCTCGAGAACTCGCTCAAGGACCTGAGCCAGAAGGCGGACGCGATGGCGCACTCGCTCGCGACCTCCCAGGCGGTCGAGGCGACGACCCTCAACCGGCTGCGCGAGCAGCACTCGGTGGAGGAGGCGACGCTCATGACGCCCCGCGGCCGGGTGATCGCGCAATCGGGGATCGAGCCCGTGGCGCTCCTTCCGGACCTGCCGAACGCGAACGTGCTGCGCCAGGTGCGCGCGCAGCAAAAGGTGACCTCGATCGAGGCGATTCCGGACCGCGGCCTCTACCTGCGCGTGATCGTGCCGGTGAACGTGCTCACCATCGCCGACGACATCCGCATCCTGCAGGTGCTGCAGCACGTGCCGCAGGCGATCGCCCAGGACGCGGAGATCGTGGAAGCGGGCTACAAGGATTACCAGGAGCTGCAGTTCGCACGCGTCGGGCTCAAGCGCATCTTCGGGCTCACGCTCACGCTCGCGCTGCTCCTCACGCTCTTCTCCTCGATCGCGCTCGCGTTCGTGCTTTCCGAGCGGCTTTCGGCGCCGCTTTCCGCGCTCGCCGAAGCCACGCGCGCGATCGCCAAGGGCGATTATTCGAAGCTCAATCCGGTCAAGAGCCGCGACGAATTCGGGGTGCTCACGCAATCGTTCAACACGATGACGCGACAGATCGCCGACGCGAGCGAGGCGATGGAGCGCAACCAGCAGCAGCTCGAGAACGCGAAGACCTATCTCGAGAGCATCCTCTCCAACCTCAGCTCGGGCGTGCTCACCTTCGACGAGCGCATGTACGTGAAGACGATGAACGCCGCCGGGAACGAAATCCTCGCCGTGCCCCCGGGCGCGTTCCACGGCCTCAAGCTCTCGGATTGGCCGCGGCACGTGCAGGCGGTGGCGCCGTTCGCGGAAATCGCGCTGCGCCACTTCGCCTCGTCCGGCACCGGCCAGTGGGAGGAGCAGATGGAGTACCGGCGGGCCGATGGCCCGCGCACGCTGCTCCTGCGCGGCACGCGCCTGGGCACGCGGGGCGAGCCGGGGTACGTCGTCGTGTTCGACGACATCACGCACCTGCTCCAGGCCCAGCGCGACGCCGCGTGGGGCGAGGTGGCGCGACGGCTCGCCCATGAGATCAAGAATCCGCTCACGCCGATCCAGCTCTCGGCGGAGCGCCTGCAGCAGAAGCTGCACGACAAGCTGCCCACTACCGAGGCCGACATCCTGCGCCGCGCGACCGGCACGATCGTGAGCCACGTCTCCGCGATGAAGGGCATGGTGGACGATTTCACCCAGTACGCCCACGCCTCGCGCATGAACGCGCGGCCGATCGCGCTGAACGACCTGGTGCGCGAGGTGCTGGTCCTCTACGAGGCCATGGGCGTCGCCATCGAAGCGCGCCTCGCCGAGGGCTTGCCGCAGATCCATGCCGATCCGGGCATGCTGCGCCAGGTCCTGCACAACCTCTTCCAGAACGCGATCGATGCGCTCGCCGGCATCGAGTCGCCGCGCATCCTCGTCGCGACCTCGCTCGGGAGCGCGGGAGTGCTGCTGACGGTTCGCGACAACGGCAGCGGCATCGCCGAAGGCGTCATGGGCCGAATCTTCGAGCCCTACGTGACGACCAAGCCGAAAGGCACCGGGCTCGGCCTCGCGATCGTGAAGAAGATCGTCGACGAGCATCATGGGCGCATCCTGGTCGAGAACGTGAAGCCGCACGGCGCCACGGTAAGCATCGTCCTGCCGTCGCGCGCGGCGGCATAGCGAGCGCCGAACGCCGCCATGTCGACGAACCAGATCCTCGTGGTGGACGACGAGGTCGGCATCCGGGAGCTACTCTTCGAGATCCTGCGCGATGAAGGCTACGGCGTGCGGCTCGCGGAGAACGCCCAGACCGCGCGCTCGGCGCGCAAGGAGATGCGGCCCGACCTGGTGCTGCTCGACATCTGGATGCCCGACACCGATGGCATCACCCTGCTGAAGGAGTGGGCGGGCAGCGGCCTGCTCACCATGCCGGTGGTGATGATGTCCGGCCACGGCACGATCGATTCCGCGGTCGAGGCGACGCGCATCGGGGCCTTCGACTTCCTCGAGAAGCCGATCAGCCTGCCCAAGCTCCTCGCGACCGTGGGCAAGGCGCTCGCCGGCGGCCGCATCCTGCCCAAGACCGGCCTCGCGCTAGTGAACCTGGGCCGGGCGCGCGTGATCCAGGAGCTGCGCCAGCGGCTCGAGCAGGTGGGCCGCCTGCACACCCCGGTCCTCCTCACCGGCGAACCGGGTTGCGGCTTCGAGGTGTGCGCGCGGCACCTTCACCTGCCCAACACGCCCTGGAGCGCTCCGGAGGAAAACGACTGGCTCGCGACCAATCCGTTCGAGCCGCTCAACGACGCGCGCGAGGGGATGCTGTTCCTGCCGGAGATCTCCGAGCTCTCGAAGGCGGAGCAGAAGGGCCTGCTGCAGCTCGTCGGCAAGCTGGAGAAGTTCAACGTGCGCCTCGTGTGCGCCGCCACCGCGCCGCTCCCGGCGCTCGTGGACGACGGCCACTTCGATGCCGCGCTCTACAACCAGATCTCGGGCCTCACCATTCGCGTGCCGTCCCTGGCCGACCATCCCGAGGACATCCCGGACATCGCCACGACGCTCCTCACGCAGCTCGTGGACGCGAACGAGGTGCCGTTGCGGACCATCACGGTGAGCGCGCTCAACGTGATGCGCAACCTCGATTGGCCCGGCAACCTCCCGGTGCTGCAGAACGTGGTGAAGACGCTCGCGCTCACCGCGCTCAACGCGGAGATCGGCGCGGAGGACGTGAGCCGCGTCGCGCGCGAGTTCAACCTCGGCCCGCGCGAGCAGCCCACCACCGAGGTCGGCGTATCGCTCGACCTGCCGCTACGCGACGCCCGCGAGCAGTTCGAGAAGCAGTACTTCCTGCATCACATCCGCCGCGAGGAAGGCAACATGTCGCGCGTGGCCGACCGCGTGGGCCTCGAGCGCACGCACCTGTACCGCAAGCTCAAGCAGCTCGGCATCCGTCCCTCGGGCAAGAGCGACGACGGCGCGTGACCGGCCCGCGGGCCGCTAGCGCGGCTCGATCCGCCCCAGGCGCACCGCGGTGAGCCCGGTCTTCACGTTGTTCGGCACCGGCATCACCAGCACGCAGTTGTCGTAGGGCGCGCGCACCGGCGCCTCTCCATCCCAGGCGATGACATCGCCCTGACGCGGCACCACCTCCATTCCGGTGAAGGAGCGCGCGAAGCGAAACGCCGGCGTGCTCGCGATCACCGCCTCGGTGACGCGGATGAGCTTTTGCGGCGCGGCGGGCTCGGCGATCTCGGTCGCGGCCTTTTCCGCCGGGATCACGCCGGTGCTGCGCAGGAAGCGCCACGTGGCCTGCCACGCGACGCGCTCGGCATTGCGCTCCCAATGCTGTCCGCACTCCACGAGCAATGCGTTGCGTTCGCTCGCCGGATCGCCGAAGCCGCCGTAGTCGCGCATGCGCGTGCCGTTGGCGTGCCCCACATCGCTCACGACATGCTCCGGCACGCCCACGTCGAACGCGAAGCGGATGCCCTTCTCCAGAGGCCCGCAGATCATCACGGCGGGACTCGGCTCGAGCATCGAATGGATGTCGAGCAGGAAATCGGCCGCCTCGACGAAGGGGCGCACCTCACGCGCCCGGGAAAGCTCCGCGCTGCGGCGCGTGCCGTCCAGCGTCTCGCGGGTCCAGACCCGATTGAAGTCCTCGTCGATGAAGCGCGATGCGTAGGGATTGGACGGATCGAAGCGACGGAACGCCGCGACGTTGTTGAACGCGAGGGTGAGCTTGCCGCGCTCCGGCCGCAGGCCCTGGCGCAGCAGGCGGTCGACTACGATCGCCCCGCAGATCTCGTTCCCATGGGTGAGCGCGGCGACCATGGCGTGAGGCCCGGGTTTGCCGCTGTCGAAGGTATGCACCCAATCGACGCCGGTGGCGGAGCGGCGGTGCGGTTCGATGTCGGGAGCTTCGAGCTCGATCGGAATGGCGGTCATGGGTCAGTGATCGTGGCTTTTGGGGGAGTGACGGGAATGAGGGTGGCCATGGTCGTGATCATGATCATGGGGGTCGTGCGAATGGTCATGCCCGTGGTCATGGGGATGGTGGTGGCCGTGATCATGGTCATGGTCGTGATCGTGATCATGATCATGATGCCCATGATCGTGCGCATGGGCGTGGCACGCATGGGAGCCGCGCTGCGCCGTGTACAGCGCGACGGTGTCGAGGAGCCGGCCCATGTCGCGCTGCAGCGTGTCGAAGCCGCCCGATTTCGCGCGGCTCGCCTCGTCGAGATAAAGGCGCCGGTTCACCTCGAGCTGCAGGCTGTGCCGCCCAGCCCCGGGATCCGAGAATGCGCGAACCAGCTCCACGCCTTTGTACGGATCGTTGATCTTCACCGTGTATCCCATGCCGCGCAACGCTTCGGCGACGTGCGCCGTGAACTCGGGCTCGCACGTCGTTCCGTCGCGATCGCCGAGCACGAAATCGGCGCGCGGCTTGCCGGGCCCCTCTTCCGAGATCCTTCCGCTCACGGACGGCATCGAGTGCAGGTCGAGATGCCAGACCGCGCCGAAGTGCTCGAAGGCCTCGTCGAGGGCGTCCTTCACCGCTCGCTGGTAGGGCTGATGGTAGCGGACGATGCGCCGCTTCACTTCCTCGATGCCGAGCTTTCGATCGTAGATGGGCGCTCCCGAATCGAGCACCCGCCAGATGAGGCCGATGCCGAGCTCGGTCTTGCGGCTGGCGATCGCCGGGCCGGGCCAGGGCGCCTCGAGGAGCGACGTGTCGATGTCGAGGAGCGACCGATTGGGATCGATGTAGCTGCGCGGAAAGCGTGCGGCGATGAGCGTCGCGCCGGCTTCCGGTCCGTGCGCGAAGAGCTCGTCGACGAACGTGTCCTCGGCATGGCGCAGTTGCCCGAGCGCGATCGCGGGGCGGAAGTCCTCGGGATACTCGGTGCCGCTGTGCGGCGAGTCGAGAACCAGCGGCACCTTGCGGTCGCGGGCGGGAATGATGCGGAGCACGTCGTTCATGGCGATCGGATGTCGTTCAGGTGGCAAGCGGAGTGGTGACCGGGCGCGACCTCGCGCAGTGGCGGACGCTCCTCGCGGCAGCGGGCGAATGCGCGCGGACAGCGCGGATGGAAGTGGCAGCCGGCCGGCGGCGCGAGCGGCGAGGCAATCTCGCCGCGGATCGGCGTGTATCGCCGGCGTCGCGCCTCGATGTGCGGGACATCGAGGATCAGCGCCTGGGTATAGGGATGATTGGGCCGTTCATAGAGCTCGGCGGCCGGCGCGCTTTCCACGATCCGGCCGAGGTACATCACGATCACGCGATCCGAGACGTGGCGCACGACGCCCAAATCGTGGCTGATGAAGAGGTACGCGAGCCCGAGCTCCTCGCGCAGCCGGATGAAGAGGTTCAGCACCTGCGCCTGGATCGACACGTCGAGCGCCGCGACCGCCTCGTCGCACACCAGGAAGCGCGGGCGCACCGCCAGCGCGCGCGCGATGCCGATCCGGCTGCGTTGCCCACCCGAGAACTGGTGCGGAAACCTGCGCATCAGCGACGCGTCCAGGCCGACGCGGCGCAGCAGCTCGGCGACATACTCATCGCTTTGGGCGCGCGGCACCAGCCCGTGCACGACCGGCGCCTCGCCCACGATGCGCGCCACGCGCATGCGGGGATTCAGCGACGCATAGGGGTCCTGGAAAACCATCTGCACCGCGAGCCGCTCGGCGCGATGCGCACGCGCCTCGAGCTCGGCATACGGGCGTCCGCGCCAATAGCGCTCGCCCGCGCTGGGCTCGAGCAGGCGGCAGACGATGCGGCCCAGGGTCGACTTGCCGCATCCCGATTCCCCCACGAGCCCCACCACCTCCCGGTCGTGCACCGCGAGGGTCACGTCGTCGAGGGCATGCACGGCGGCGCGATGCCCGGGGACCGCGAAGCGCTTGTGGATCGAGCGCAGCTCGAGCAACGGCGAATCGGCCACGCCGCTCATCGGAGGGGCCGCACGCAGCGCAAGGTCCGCGCGGCGGCCGGATTCGTGACGGACGGCGCGATGTGGCAGCCGTCGCCGGCGCGCGCACAGCGCTCCCGGAACGCACAGCCGGCATCGAGGCGATCGAGCGGCGGCGCGCTGCCCGGGATTTGCGAAAGGGGCCGTCCCGGCACATTGCGGCTCGGGATCGAGCCGAGGAGACCGCTCGTGTAGGGGTGCAGCGGTGCGTCCAGCACCGCGTCCACCGGACCGGATTCGACGATGCGCCCGGCATACATCACGCACAGCGTGTCGGCCAGGCCCGCCACCACCGAGAGGTCGTGCGTGATCCAGATCAGCGCCGCCCCGCTCTCGCGGCACAGGCGCTGCATCTCGAACAGGATCTGCCCCTGGATCGTGACGTCGAGCGCCGTGGTGGGCTCGTCCGCGATCACGAGGGCGGGGCGGTTCACCAGCGCGATCGCGATGGCGACGCGCTGGCGCATGCCGCCGGAGAGTTGATGCGGATACGCGCGCAAGCGCTCGTCGGGAGCCGGAATGCCCACCCAGGCGAGCGCCTCGCGGCAGCGCTGCAGCGCGCACGCACGCGATACTCGATGGTGCGCGAGGACCGCTTCCACCATCTGCGTATCGATCCGCAGCACCGGGTTGAGCGTCATCATCGGATCCTGGAAGATCATCGCGATGCGCTCGCCGCGCAGGCGGCGCCAGGCATCGGCCTCGAGGCCCACCAGCTCCCGGCCGTCGAGGCGGATGCTCCCCGCGACGATGCGGCCCGGCTCGTCGACGAGCCCCATGAGGGAGTAGCCCGTCATCGATTTGCCGCAGCCCGATTCGCCCACCAGCCCCATCACCTCGCCGCGCTCGAGCGAGAACGAGACGTCGTCGACCGCCTTCACCACGCCGCCGCGCGTGAAGAAATGCGTGCGCAGGCCGTTCACGGCGAGCACGGCGCTCATCGCGTGAGCCTCGGATTGAGCACGTCGCGCAGCTGGTCCGCGACGAGGTTGATCGCCATGATCGTGACGAGCAGTGCGATGCCGGGGTAGAAGCTGATCCAGTACTTTCCCGACAGCATGTACTGGAAGCCGTTCGCGATCAGCAGGCCCAGCGAGGGCTCGGTGATGGGCAGGCCGAGCCCGAGGAACGAAAGCGTCGCCTCCAGCGAGATCGCGTGGGCGACTTGCACGGTGGCGACCACGATCAGCGGCGGAAGGCAATTCGGCAGGATGTGCCGGAAGACGATGCGCCACTCCGGCAGCGCGAGCACCCGCGCCGCCTCGACGTATTCGCGGCGGCGCTCGACGAGCGCGGCGGAGCGCACGGTGCGCGCGTAGTAGGCCCACTGCACCGTCACGAGCGCGACGATGATCTTGCCCACGCCCTGCCCGAGCGCCGCGAGCAGGATCAGCGCGATGAGGATCGCGGGAAAGCTCAGCTGGATGTCGGCGATGCGCATGATGACCGTATCGACCCAGCCGCCCACATAGGCACCCGCGAGGCCGAGCACGAGGCCGATCGCCACGGCCGCGAGGGTGCTCGCGAGCCCCACCATGAGCGAGATGCGCAGGCCGTAGAGGATCGCCGAGAGCATGTCGCGGCCCTGGTCATCGGTGCCCAGCCAATAGATCCTTCCGGAAAGCGATGCCGCGCCGGGCGCGAGACGCGAATCGAGCACGTCGAGCTGCGCGAGGTCGTACGGGTTCTGCGGCGCGATCCACGGCGCGAGGAGCGCGGCGAGCGCGAGCAGCACGAGCAGCCCCAGCCCGACCAGCGCGAGGGGGCTCTCCATGAATTGCGCCGCGAAGCGCTGCCAGGGCGCTTCCCCGTCGCCTGGAACGGGCGCGATGGGCGCCTCTTCGTGCGTGGCGATCCCCATCGCTCAGTGGGCGGGCGCGGCGCCGCCCAGCCGGACGCGGGGATCGAGCACCGAATAGGCGAGGTCCACCACGAAGTTGATGACGATGAAGATGGTCACGATCACCAGCAGGTAGGCGACGATCACCGGGCGGTCGAGCTGGTTGATCGAATCGATGAGGAGCTTCCCGGTCCCCGGCCACGCGAAGATCGATTCCGTCACGATCGCGAATGCGATGACGCTTCCCAGCTCCAGCCCGATCACCGTCACGATCGGGATCATGATGTTCTTCAGCACGTGCACGCCCACCACGCGGCGCAGCGGCAGCCCCTTCGCGCGCGCGAACTTCACGTAATCCTGCAGGATCGCCTCGCGCGTCCCGGCGCGCGTGAGCCGCACGAGCAGCGAAAGCTTGAGGAGCGCCAGGTTCGCGGCCGGCATGGCGAGGTGCCTGAGGCCGTCGAGCGTGAGGAAGCTCACCGGCACCCCGAAAAGCGGCACCGTCGCGCCGCGGCCGTTCGGCGGCAGCCAACCGAGCTCGACCGAGAACACCATGATCAGCACCAGCCCGACCCAGAAAGTGGGGAGGCTGAAGCCGACGATGGAGCCCGCCATGATCGAGCGGCCGATCCAGGAGTGCGGCTTCAGCCCCGCGACCAGGCCGAGCGGGATGCCGATGAGGATCGCGATCACGGTGGCGGCGAGCGCGAGCTCCATCGTCGCGGGCAGGCGCTGCAGGATGAGCTGGATCGCCGGGATGTTGTAGACGAAGGAGCGGCCGAGGTCGCCTTGCGCCGCATGCACGAGGAACGTGCCGTATTGGACCAGCAGCGGCCGGTCGAGGCCGAGCGCCTGCGCCGCCCGCGCCCGCTCGACCGCATCGGCCTCCGGGTTCACCAGCAGCTCGATGGGATCGCCGATGGCGTACACGCCGACGAACACCAGGAACGACATCAGGGCGAGGACGAGCAGGCCCTGGCCGAGCCG
>JAICTR010000117.1 GCA_025936275.1 Burkholderiales bacterium | reverse complement strand
ATCCTGCAGGCGGCGATCGAGGCCGACGCGCTCCTCGGCGGCGCGATCCGCTTCGAGGGCGAGATGCTCGATCCCCCGATGTTCGGCAAGGCGCTGCAGACGCTCCTTCGCGCCCACGCGCTGCACGCGCTCTCCGAGGCCGATACCGCGTTCGCGATCGACGTGCTGAGGAAGCTCCCGGAGCAGGTGGTGCGCGAGAACTGGCCGTACGGCGTGATCCTCTGAAGCCGTTTCCATTCCGCACGAATCCATGAGCACCACGATCGACCCGCAGGAGCTCGCCACGCGCCAGGCGCTCACCTCCGGCATGGCGCACCACGATGCCGGCCGCCTCGCCGAGGCCGAGGCCATCTACCGCCAGGTGCTCGAAGGCGCGCCGACACGGGCCGATGCGCTGGTGCTCCTCGCGGGCGTCGAGCACGCCACCGATCGGCAGGACGAGGCGCTCGCGCACGTCGAGGCCGCGATCCGCGCCAACGGCAAAGTGCCGCATTTCCACAACCTGCGCGGGCTGATCCACCAGGCGCGCGGCGATGGCGCCCGGGCCGAGGCCGCGTTCCGCGCGGCGCTCGCGATCCAGGCGTCGTTCGCGCCGGCGCTCTTCAACCTCGGCAACGTGTTGCGCGCCGCGGGCCGCAACGCCGAGGCGATCACGTGCTACCGGCGCGCGCTCGCCGCCGAGCCCCGCTACGCGGCGGCGCTCAACAACCTCGGCGTCGCGCTCGAGGACGCGGGCCGGGTCGAGGACGCGCTCGCCGCCTATCGCGCCGCGGTTGCGCTCGAAGAGAACGTCGAGATGCGCATGAACTTCGCCCGCTGCGCGGCGATCGCCCCGCGGGTGCCCGACGATGCCGCGTTCCGCGCGCTCCTCGCCCGCGCGATGGGCGAAGCCTGGACGCGTCCCGCGGACCTCGCCCGTACGGCCGCCACGATGCTGCGCACCGAACGCGGCCTCGCGACGAGCGCCCTTCTCCTCGCGCATCTCGCGACGGCGCAGGTGTGCGACGCGGCGCTCGAGCAATCGCTCACGAAGCTGCGCCGCGAGCGGCTCGAGGCCGCCTCGGTGGAGCGACATGAAGACGCGGCGGCGCTCGCGCTCACCTGTGCGCTCGCGCGGCAGTGCTTCCTCGGCGATTACGTGCTCGCGTTCACGGCCGACGAGGCGGCGCGCGTGGAGACGCTGCGCGGCGCGGTCGAAGCGGCGCTCGCGTCGCGAAGCGAAGTGGATGCCGCGTCGCTCGCGATCCTCGCCGCTTACGTGCCGCTCGGAAGCCTCGAGGGCGCAACCCGGCTCGCGGAGCGCCAGTGGCCCGAGGCGCTATCCGCCGTGATCCTTCAACAGGTGATCGAGCCGCGCACCGAGGCCGCGCTCGCGCAAGTTTTGCCGTCGCTCACGCCGGTGCGAGGCGAGGTTTCGCGCGAGGTGCGCCGGCAATACGAGGAAAGCCCCTATCCGCGCTGGGTCGCCTGCGCGCCCGCGCAACCGGCGACGCTCGAGGCGCACCTGCAGGCGCTCTTCCCCCACATCGCCGTGGCGCCGCGCAACGCGCAAGCGCGCCGCGGGATCCTCGTCGCCGGCTGCGGCACCGGCCAGGAATCGATCGAGCTCGCGCGCCGCTTCCCCGATGCGCGCGTCGTCGCGATCGACTTGAGCCGCGCGAGCCTCGCCTATGCCGAGCGCAAGCGCACCGAGCTCGGCGTCGCGAACCTCGAGCACGCACAGGCGGACATCGACGAGATCGGCGACATCGGCCGCTTCGATCTCGTCTCGTCGGTGGGCGTGCTGCATCACCTCGCCGATCCGCTCGCGGGATGGCGCCGCCTCGCCGCGGTGTTGAAACCCGGCGGCTACATGCAGGTGGGCCTCTACAGCGAAGCCGCGCGGCAGGACATCGTGCGGGCGCGTGCCTTCATCGCGCAGCGCGGCTTCGAGCCCACGCCGCAGGGCATCCGCGCGGCGCGCGCGGCGCTGCGCGCGACGCCGGCGTTCGAGAAGGTGACGGCGCTGCGCGATTTCCACGGCATGAACGAATGCCGCGATCTGCTCTTCCACGTTCAGGAGCATCGCTACAGCTTGCCGCGCATCGCGCAGAGGGTCGCCGAGCTCGGCCTCGAGTGGCTCGGCCTCGCCGTCGATCCCGCGACGCGCCGCCGCTATGCCGAGCGCCATCCGCGGGACCCCTGGGGCTCGGATCCCGCATCATGGGACGCGTTCGAGGGCGAGTTCCCCGACACCTTCGCCGGCATGTACCTCTTCTGGGTGAGGAAACCCGACCAAGGCTGAGCGTCGCGCCGTTTACAATGGCGGGATGACCGCAGCAAACGTTTCGCAGGGCCGCGTGCGCCCGCTGGAAGGCCTCACCGTGGTGTCGCTCGAGCACGCGATCGCCGCGCCCTTCTGCACGCGCCAGCTCGCCGACCTGGGCGCGCGCGTGATCAAGGTGGAGCGCGCCGGCGAGGGCGATTTCGCGCGCCACTACGACAGCCGCGTGAAGGGACTGTCGTCGCATTTCGCCTGGGTGAACCGCTCCAAGGAAAGCCTCGCGCTGGACCTGAAGAGCGAGGCCGCACGCGCGGTGATGGAGCGCCTGCTCGCGCGCGCCGACGTCTTCGTGCAGAACCTCGCGCCGGGCGCGGCGGCGCGCCTCGGCCTTTCCGCGGCCGAGCTCCATGCGCGCAACCCCCGCATCGTGGTATGCGACATCTCCGGGTACGGCAACGACGGCCCGTATCGCGACCGCAAGGCCTACGATCTCCTGATCCAGGCGGAGGCGGGGTTCCTCTCCGTCACCGGCACCGCGGCCGAGCCCGCGACGGCGGGCGCCTCGATCGCGGACATCGCCGCGGGCATGTACGCGTACAGCAACATCCTCGCGGCGCTGGTGCTTCGCGGCCGCACCCACGAAGGCTCGCACATCGATGTCTCGATGCTGGAGTCGCTCGCCGAGTGGATGGGCTATCCGCTCTACTACGCCTACGACGGTGCCGAGCCGCCGCCGCGCCTGGGGGCCGCGCACGCGACGATCTTTCCCTACGGGCCGTTCGTCGCCGGAGACGGGCGCACCGTGATGCTCGGCCTGCAGAACGAGCGCGAGTGGCAGAAATTCTGCGAGGGGGTCCTCGAGCTTCCCGCGCTCGCGAGGGACGCGCGCTTCGAGAACAATGCGCTGCGCAACGACCATCGCGAGGCGCTGCGCGCGATCATCCTCGAGCGCGTCGCGAAGCTCACCAGCGCCGAGCTGCGCGAGCGGCTCGATCGCGCGCAGATCGCGAACGCCGACGTGAACACGATGCACGACGTATGGCGCCATCCGCAGCTCGCGGCGCGCGACCGCTGGGCCGAGGTGGGCTCGCCCGCCGGGCCGATCCCGGCGCTGAAGCCGCCCGGCCGCAACGACCGCTTCGACTATCGCATGGATGCGATCCCGCGCGTGGGCGAGCACAACGAGGCGATCCTGCGCGAGCTGGGCTTCGACGCGGCGTTCATCGAATCGCTGGCGCGGCCCGCGGCCGAGCACCGGCCGGAGGCGCGCGCATGAAGGATGCGAAGGAAATTCGCGCGGCGCTCGCCGAGGCGCGCACCCTCCTCTTCGTGCCCGGCAATCGTCCCGACCGCTTCGACAAGGCGGCGGCGAGCGGCGCCGACGCGGTGGTGCTCGACCTCGAGGACGCGGTGCCGCCGGCGCAGAAGCCCGCGGCGCGCGAGGCGGTGAAGGCGGCGTGGGAGCGCCTCGCCGAGCTGCCGCTGCCCATCGTGGTGCGCGTGAATGCCATGGCCTCGGGCGACGAGCTGGTCCACGACCTGCGCGCGCTCTCGGGATTGAAGCCGCCCGCCGCGGTGATGCTGCCCAAGGCCGAGCGCGGCGAGCATGTGGGCCGCGTGCTCACGGTGCTTCCCGAGGCGCCGATCGTGCCGCTCATCGAGACCGCGGCCGCGCTGCAGGGACTCGACGGCGTCGCATCGGCCGAAGGCGTGGTGCGCCTGGCCATCGGCCACCTCGACTTCATGGCCGATACCGGCATGAGCTGGAGCGAGGGCGAGCCGGAGCTGGCGCCGCTGCGCTTCGCGGTCTCGGTCGCGACGCGCATCGCCCACCTCGCGCCCGCGGTCGACGGCGTCACCGTGCAGACCGACGACGAGCCGCGGCTTCGCGACGACGTGCTGCGCGCGAAGCGCTTCGGCTTCGGCGGCAAGCTCTGCATCCACCCGAAGCAGGTCGCGGTGGTGCACGCGGCGCTCGCGCCGAGCGAGGAAGAGGTCGCATGGGCGCGGCGCGTCGTCGAGGCCGATGCGGCCGCCGGCGGCAACGCGGTGAAGGTCGACGGCAGGATGGTCGATGCGCCGGTGGTCGCCACCGCGCGCCATATCCTCGCGCGCGCGGCGCGCTGAGGCGCGCGTCGCCCGGGTGGTAAAATTGCAGGGCTGAATTCCCTTTCGGGGCGCATCCGCGCCTCTGCCGATTCCCATGACCGTGATCCGCGAGCAGGACTTCATCCAGTCGGTCGCCGACGCCTTCCAGTTCATCAGCTACTACCATCCCGAGGACTACCTCCGCGACCTCTGGGAGGCGTACCAGCGCGAGGAGTCGCCCGCCGCGAAGGACGCGATGGCGCAGATCCTCGTCAACTCGCGCATGGCGGCCGAGGGCCATCGCCCGATCTGCCAGGACACCGGCATCGCGATCGCCTTCATTCGTGCCGGGATGGACGTGCGCTGGGACACCCGGCTTTCGCTCGAAGAGCTCGTGAACGAGGGCGTGCGCCGCGCCTATACCGATCCGGACAACCCGCTGCGCGCCTCGATGCTCGCCGATCCCGACGGCAAGCGCCGCAGCACCGGCGACAACACGCCGGCCGTCACGCACGTCGAGCTGGTGCCGGGCGACAAGGTCGAGGTGATCGTCGCGGCGAAGGGCGGCGGTTCGGAGAACAAGTCGAAGTTCGCGATGCTGCTGCCGAGCGATTCGATCGTCGATTGGGTGCTCTCCATCGTCCCGACCATGGGCGCGGACTGGTGCCCGCCCGGCCTGCTCTCGCTCGCCATCGGCGGCTCGCCCGAGAAATGCATGCTGATGGCGAAGTGGGCGATGATGGAGCCGATGAACATCCACCAGCTCAAGGCGCGCGGGCCGAAGACGCGCGAGGAGGAGCTGCGCCTGGAGCTCTACGAGAAGGTGAACGCGCTCGGCATCGGCGCGCAGGGCCTGGGCGGCCTCACCACCGTGCTCGACGTGAAGGTGACGGGCTTTCCCACGCACGCGGCGTCGAAACCGGTGGCGCTGCTGCCCAACTGCGCCGCCACGCGCCACGCGCACTTCGTGCTCGACGGCAGCGGCCCGGCGAAGCTCGAGCCGCCCTCGCTCGACGCGTGGCCGCGCCTCGCGCTCGACCTCTCGACCAGCAAGCGCGTGAACCTCGACACGATCACGAAGGAAGAGATCGCGAGCTTCAAGGCGGGCGACCGGCTGCTGCTTTCCGGAAAGCTCCTCACCGGACGCGATGCGGCGCACAAGCGCATCGTCGACATGCTCGCGCGCGGCGAGAAGCTGCCGGTGGACCTCGCCGGCCGCTTCATCTACTACACCGGCCCCGTCGATGCGGTGCGCGACGAGGTGGTCGGGCCCGCCGGTCCCACCACCAGCTCGCGCATGGACAAGTTCGTCGAGCCGGTGCTGGCGCAGACCGGGCTCTTCGGCATGGTCGGCAAGAGCGAGCGCGGCCCGCTCGCGACCGAATCGATCCGCAAGCACGGCGCGCTCTACTGCATCGCGGTGGGCGGCGCGGCGTACCTGGTCTCGAAATCGATCCGCGCCTCGCGCGTGCTGGCCTTCGAGGACCTCGGCATGGAGGCGATCCGCGAGTTCGAGGTGAAGGACATGCCGGTGATCGTGGCGGTGGACGCGAAGGGCGACGCCGTGCACAGGAGCGGCCCCGCGGAGTGGCGCGCGCGCATCGGCAAGATCCCGGTGGTCACCGCGGCCTAGGAGAACGCCTCATGCCCAGGGCCGCGCAGCACGCGAGCGGCTCGGCGGATGCGCTTTGGCTCGCGCGCGAGTCCGGCCTCCGGCCCCCGCTCCTCGTCGTCACGGCCTCCGCCCATGACGCCGAGCGCCTGCGCGAGGAGATCGCGTGGTTCGCGCCGAAGCTCGCCGTGCACCGCCTTCCCGACTGGGAAATCCTGCCGTACGACCAGTTTTCGCCGCACCCCGACCTGGTCTCGGAGCGGCTCTCGACGTTGTGGCAGCTCGCGAACGGCGCGTTCGACGTCGCCGTGGTGCCGATCGCGACCGCGCTGCAGCGCCTGCCGCCGCGCTCCTACCTCGCCGGGCGCACGTTCGAGCTTCGTGCGAAGACCCGCCTCGACCTCGAGCGCCTGCGCGCGCAGCTCGTGCTCGGCGGCTACACCCACGTGCAGCAGGTGATGAGCCCCGGCGAATTCTGCGTGCGCGGCGGCCTGGTCGACCTGTATCCGACCGGCGGCGCGGTGCCGTACCGCATCGACCTCCTCGGCGACGAGATCGAGACCATCCGCACCTTCGATGCCGACACGCAGCGCTCGATCTATCCGGTCTCCGAGGTGCGCATGCTCCCGGCGCGCGAGTTTCCGCTCGACGAGGAAGGGCGCGCCCATTTCCGCGAGTGCTTCCGCGAGCGCTTCGAGGGCGATCCGACCAAGAGCCGCATCTACAAGGATGTTTCCGCCGGCGTCGCGCCCGCGGGCGTCGAGGGCTACCTGCCGCTCTTCTTCGAGGCGACCGAGACGCTCTTCCACTACGTGCCGGCGGGCGCCACCTGGGTGATGCATGGCGAGGTCGCGGCCGCGGCCGAATCCTTCTGGAAGGACCTGCGCGGGCGCTACGACCTGCTGCGCGGCGACCGCGACCGGCCGCTCCTCGAGCCGCGCGAGCTCTACCTCCCGGTGGAGGATTTCTTCGTCGCGCTCAAGGAGCAGCCGCGGCTCGATGTGGATTCCCGCGTACGCGGGAATGACGAAGGTGGGGGGAATGACGAAGGCAGCGGGAATGACGCGTTTGCCGCGCCGCTGCCGCCGATCGACGTCGATCGCCGCTCGGTCGAGCCGCTCACGCGCCTCAAATCCTTCGTCGATGGATTCGAGGGCCGCACGCTGATCGTGGCCGAGGGCGCGGGGCGGCGCGAGACGCTCTCGCAGTTCTTCGCCGAGCACCATTTCCATCCGGCGCTGGTGGACGACTGGCAGCGCTTCCTCGATTCCACGCCGCCGCTCGCGATCACCTACGGCCCGGTCGCGGCCGGCTTCGTGCTTCCCGCGGAGCGGCTCGCCGTGGTGACCGAAGCCGAGCTTTATCCGGGTCAAGTGCGCCAAACGCGACGCCGCGATCGACGCGCGCGCGCGAGCGCCGAAGGCATGGTGCGCGACCTGGCCGAGGTGCAGCCCGGCGATCCGGTGGTGCACAGCCAGCACGGCATCGGCCGCTATCTCGGACTCGTCACGCTCGACCTGGGCGAAGGCGAGATGGAGTTCCTGCACCTGGAGTACGAAGGCGGCGACAAGCTCTACGTGCCGGTCTCGCAATTGCACGTGATCAGCCGCTACACGGGCGCGACGCCGGAATCCGCGCCGATCCATCGCCTCGGCAGCGGCCAGTGGGAGAAGGCGAAGCGCAAGGCCGCGCGCCAGGTGCGCGACACCGCCGCCGAGCTCCTCGACCTCTACGCGAAGCGCCTCGCGCGCGAGGGCTACGCCTTCCCGCTGAAGCTGCAGGACTATGAAGCGTTCGCCGCGACCTTCCCTTTCGAGGAGACGCCCGACCAGACGGAGGCGATCCAGTCGGTGATCGTGGACATGACCCTCGGGCGCCCGATGGACCGGCTCATCTGCGGCGACGTCGGCTTCGGCAAGACCGAGGTCGCGATGCGCGCGGCGTTCATCGCGGTCGCCGCCGGCAAGCAGGT
>JAICTR010000224.1 GCA_025936275.1 Burkholderiales bacterium | reverse complement strand
TTCGTGAGGTCGCCATGGGCCTCGAGCACCGCGCGCGCGGCATCGAGCGCGTGCGCCGGCCACGCGAGGTCGCGCGACGCCAGCGCGATCTCCGCCTCCGCGACGATGCATCGCGCGCGCGCCTTCGCCTCCTTCGCGCCGAAAGCGCGCGCCGCGCTCTTCAGGAGAGCACGTGCCCGCTCGAGGTCGCCCAGCTGCGCCATCGCGATGCCGCGCAACGCGAGCGCGGGCGGGTCGCCGCGCAGCGCCACGCGGTTGAGCGCCCCGAGCGCATCGCCCGCCGCGAGCGCCCGCGCCGCCGCGCCGATCATCGAGTCCATGGGAATCCCGACAAACTTGTCACTCCCGCCCCTAGCTTTGCCGCGGCTAAGGTTAACCCACGCACAACCCACACACAGAGGCAACCATGGCGTCACATGCGATCGGAACACGCAAGGAATGGCTCGCGGCAAGGATCGAGCTGCTGAAGGCGGAGAAGGCGCACACGCGGCGCGGCGACGCGATCGCGCTGCAGCGCCAGGCGCTCCCCTGGGTACGCCTCGAGAAGTCGTACCGGTTCGAGACCGCGGAAGGCACGGCCACGCTGGGCGATCTCTTCCGCGGGCGCTCGCAGCTCCTCGTCTACCACTTCATGTTCGGGCCCGACTACGCGTCGGGATGCCCGTCGTGCTCGTCGATCGCCGACGGCTTCGACGGCATCGCCACGCACCTCGCGAACCACGACGTGATGCTGTGGGCGGTGTCGCGCGCGCCGCTCGCGAAGCTCATGGCCTACCGCCGGCGCATGGGATGGACCTTTCCGTGGGCCTCGTCGCACGGCAGCGACTTCAATGCCGACTTCGCCGTGCACTTCACCGAGGCGCAGCAGCGCGCGGGGATCGAGTACAACTACGCGCGGCAGGCGGGCGCGGGTCCGCGTTCGAAGGAAGAGAGCTCGGGCATCGTCGGCGAGGTTGCCGCGTCGGCGGGCACGGATGCGGCCACGTTCACGCGCGACCTGCCCGGCATGAGCGCCTTCGTGCTCGAAGACGGCGCGATCTATCACACGTACTCGACCTACGCGCGCGGCCTCGATGCGCTGTGGGGCATGTACCCGTGGCTCGATCGCGCGCCGAAGGGCCGCAACGAGAGCGGCTTCTGGCTGCGCCGCCACGACGAATATCCCGCGGAGGAAACATGTGTCCCCTCTGCCTGAGCATCGCGGGGCTGGTGGCCGCGGGCGCGGCCTGGCGCATTTCTCCGCCTGCCGTGGGTGAGGGCCGAAACGCTCCCTCTCCCTCGGGAGAGGGCCGGGAAGGGGGTCGAAATTCTCCCTCTCCCCTGGGAGAGGGCCGGGGAGAGGGTCGTTCGTCCCGCGCTTCCTGCATTTCGTCGGAGGGGGATGGCATTCGCGCGTGAGGCAGCGCAAAGTGCGGCCATTCGTTCGCGGAGAGCCGCACATGATCGCTCGCATCGCCCTCTTCATCCTGGGCCTCGCGCTCGCCGGCGGCGCGACCGCGGCCGACGAAAGCACCAGCCGCATCTCCATCGGCGGCACCGTCGCGATCACGAGCGCGGTCGCTGGGCCCGTGGTCGCGATCGGTGGCACGGTGGACGTGGATGCGCCGGTTGGCGGCAGCTTCCGCGCGGCCGGCGGCAGCGTCGCGATCGGATCGGGCGGCTCCGTGTCGGGCGATGTCTCGGTCGCGGGCGGCACGGTCACGATCGACGGGCCCATCCTCGGCGACCTCCACGCCGCGGGCGGCAACGTCACCGTCAACGGCCAGGTCGTCGGCAACGCGTCGATCGCCGCCGGCACCCTCATCCTCGGACCGAGGGCGCGCATCGAGGGACATCTCTCCTTCCACGGCGACGAGCTGCGGCGCGATCCGGCGGCGCAGGTGCTCGGCGGCGTGGGGCGACCGCACCCGCGCTCCCATGCGCGCGAGCATTGGCATTGGCGCACGCACGAGCGCACGCTCGCCGAGCGCTTCGCAGACGGCTGGATCTGGTCCGGCGTGCTGATGGTGCTCGCCGCGCTCATCGCCGCGGCGCTTCCCGAAGTGTCGCAGCGCTTCGCGCTCGAGCTGCGCGAGCGCCCCTGGCTCACGCCGCTGCTGGGCCTCGTCGCGTTGAGCGCGATCCCGGTCGCCGCGGTGCTCGTGATGCTCACGATCATCGGGATCCCGATCGGCGTGCTCGCGCTCGTCGCGTATGCCGCCCTGCTCCTGATCGGCTACGTCTGGCTCGCCGTGGTGGTGGGCGCGATGCTGCTCGATCGCGTGAGCCCGGAGGCCGCCGCACGCACCGCCTCGCGAGTGGGCGCCGCCGTGCTCGCGATGCTTGCCTTCGCGCTTCTCGTGCGCCTGCCCTTCATCGGCGGATTCCTCAACCTCGCCGCGCTCGCGGTGGGGGTCGGGATGATCGTCGCGGCGCTGTTCCGTGCGTGGCCATCGCAGGCGGCGTGACGACCTAAGTGCTCCCTCTGCGTGGGCAGTGGGCCGGGCGTGAAGTGCTCCCTCTCCCTGGGGAGTGGGCCGGGGAGAGGGTCGGCGGCGGCACGATAGGCGCGCTCGACGAACACCGAATCGCCGAATTCGTGCGTGCGGTACCCGCCTTCCTGCAGCTCGGCATCGGCCGAGCGTAGCGCCTCTTCCCCGGCGAACGCGCGCAGCAGCTCGTAGTGGCTGGTGCCCGGCTCGTGCGTTCCGGAAAGGATCGCGTCGACCGCGCGGAGCACCGTGCGCGGCCCGAGCGTGAGCGTCGCGACGCCTTCACCGGCCCGGACAATCCCATCTTCGGCGGCGGCCGACTCGAGCGCGCGAACCACCGTGGTGCCGATCGCGATCACGCGCCCACCGCGCGTGCGGGTCCCGGCGATCGCACGCGCCGTCGTGAGGGGAATGCGATAAGCCTCGTCGAGCGGCAAGCGTCGATCGAGCGCCGCATCGCCGGTGGACGAGATGCCGGCCGCGTGCGTGATCGTCGCGAAGGCGGCGCCTCGCTCGCGCAGCCGGGACAACGCTTGCCAATCGAGCGCGAAGCCCGCGGAGGGCGGCTCGAGCGCGGCCGGCGCGGCGGCGATCGGCGTCCACACGTTCCGGAGACTCAACTCCGTCTCGACGTATGCGTACTGGATAGGACGGCCATGCACGGCGAGGCCCGCCCAGATCTCGTCGATCGCGCCCTCGAAGCGCAGCGCGACCAGCCGCGGATGGCCGGCGAGGCCGCGCACGCGCGCCGCGAGCGGTCCGAGTTGCAATCGCTCGCCGCGCCGCAAACGCGGCGGCGCGCGACGATCCTCGGTGCGCATGCGCCGATCGCCCTCGCCGAGCACCACCGCCACCCAATCGCGCACGTCGCGCGGATCGAGCGAGCCGCGCTGCGCGAGCCGCACCTCGATCGGCGCGCCGCTCGGCACGTGGACACCCGCGAGGCTCGCCGGAAGCGTCGCCGCATCGTTCGCGACGATGAGATCGCCGCGCTCGAGAAGCTCGGGCCAGCGGTCGCGCGGCCGGTGCGAGATCGCGGCGTTCGCACGGACCACGAGGAGCTTCGCATCGGGCGGGCGCTGGATCGGCCTCGAAGCGGCGATCACGCGGCCTCCTCTCGGGCGGCGGCGCTCGCGGGCATCGCCTCCAGGATCGCCCGCGTGATCTCGCGCGCCGAAGCCTCCGGCCGCAGCAGCGTCGAGCGGTCCGCGCCGGGCACCGCGAGCGCATGCAGCGGCGTATCCATGTCGCCCGGATCGCGCGCCAGCACGCGGATGCCCTCGCCTTCGAGCTCGAGGTTCCAGATCGCGGAGAGATGCGCGAGCGCCGCCTTCGACGCGCCGTACGCGCCCCACCCCGGATACGGAGTCACCGCCGCATCGCTCGAGATGTTCATCACCACGCCGCCGCGCGCTTCGACCGCCGATGCGCGCAACGCGCCGAGCAACGCCTTCGTGAGCCGGAACGGGCCGAGCAGGTTCGTCGCGAGCGCGGCCTCGAGGTCCTCGCAATCGGTATCGGCGAGCGCGCGCAGCGGCACCGGCCCGAGGCTCGACGCGTTGTTCACGAGCACGTCGAGGCCGCCCAGCCGCCCGAGGACCTGCAGCGCGATGGGATGGATCGCTTCCTTCACCGAGACGTCGCCCACGATGCCCGCGACGCCGGAAAGCTCGGCGGCGACGCGCTCCACGTTCTCGCGCCCGCGCGCGATGAACGCCACCGCCGCGCGCCGCCGATGCCATTCGCGCACCAGCGCGAGCCCGAGTCCCGAGGTGCCGCCGGTCACCGCGATGCGCAGTCCCTCGAGGCCGGTATCATTCGTCGATCGCTTCATGTCGTTTCCTCCTGTGATGAAGCACACGATGCGGCGCGGCGCGGCGGATTTCGAGCGCGGCGTCCAGCCGCTTGGCGGAAGGTCGATGCGATGGACAAGCCGGACCTCGTCTCGCGCCACCTCGCGCGCAACCTCATCGCGCTGAGGCAGGTGCGCGCGCTCACCCAGGAGGCGCTCGCGAAGGCGGCCGACGTGCCGCGCTCCACCATCGCGAACCTCGAGTCGGGCGACGGCAATCCCTCGCTCGCGGTGCTGGTCAAGGTGGCGCGCGCGCTGCAGACCTCGATCGACGAGCTCACCGCCTCGCCGCGCGCCAAGGTGCGGCGTTGGGCAGCGGCCGACCTCGGCGCGCACTCGCGGGGACGCGGCGTGACGACGCGCGACCTCGTCCCCGAGCCCATGCCCGAGGAAGTGATGGAGCTCATGGAGTTCGCGCCCGGCGCGGTGATGGCGGGCACGCCGCATCTTCCCGGCACGCGCGAATACTTCTCGTGCATCGAGGGCGCGGTCACGATCTTCGTCGCCGGCGAGCGCTTCGAGCTCGCCGCGGGCGACGTGCTGGGATTTCCCGGCAACGTGCCGCACTCGTATCGCAACACCGGTGCCGGCAAAGCGCGCGGCGTCTCGATCGTGGTGCTGGCGAAGGCGGGCGTATGAAAAGGAAGGCCGCCCGAAGGCGGCCGTTCCCATCACGAAAAGGAATCCGACTCCTTTCGTGCGCTAGCAGCCGATCGATCCCTCCAGCCCTTCGATGGTCTGCACGATCCCGGCAGCGCGCTGCGCCGGGATGCGGCCGTGGGTCGCGAGGTTCTGGATGTTGCCGGCGAG
>JAICTR010000540.1 GCA_025936275.1 Burkholderiales bacterium | reverse complement strand
GCTGCTCCCTTTCGCCGCGCGCTACGAGAAGCGCGACACCTTGCGCCTGCACGCGCGCGAGCTGGCCCTGCGCTGGATGGTGCGGCGCGATTCGGTCGCCGCGGACATGGTGCAGGCGGTGCTGATCGCCGCGGGCCGCCATGCCGATGCGCCGATGTACGCGCGGCTCGAGGCGGCGTTCTTCTCGGCACGCGAGCGCGAGGATCGCCTGCAGCTCCTGCAAGGCCTCGCCCGCGTGCGCGATCCGGCGCTTCGCGCACGCGCCCTCGCGCTGGCGCTCGATCCGCGGCTCGAGGGTCGCGAGGCGCTCTTCCTCCTCATCGGTGCCCTCGAGGACGACGCCAACCGCGGCGCCGCCTTCGACTTCGTGCGCGCCAACTTCGATGCGCTGGTGGCGAAGCTGCCGCCCGAATCGCCGGGCCGCCTGCCCTCGGCGTTGGCCGAGCTCTGCACGCCCGCCGATCGCGACGCGTTCGCCGCCTTCTTCGCCGAGCGCTCACCGCGCTTCCTCGGCGGTCCCAAGCGCTACGCCGAGGCGCTCGAGTCCATCGACCTCTGCATCGCCGCGAAGAGCGCCGCGAAGGGGACAGACCACTCGTCCCGCCTGAAGGAACGCTTCGCCGGCGTTAAGCGCTAGCGGCTTCGGTGTTCCTTCAGGCGGGACAAGTGGTCTGTCCCCGGTGTTATTTCAGCGGGCGGGAGAGGCGCTCGGCCTCTTCGGCGCACGGGAGCTGCGGGCGGTCGCGCTCGGCGGCGACGAGGCAGAGGAAGCCGAGCGGCGAATCGGAGGCGGCGCGGAACTGGTGCCACGTCATCGGCGGCACGCTCACCAGGTCGTTCGTCGCGATGTCGTACGCATGCTCCCCGACCAGGCATTGGCCGTGGCCGCGGATCACCATCACCGAGTGCACGTGCTCGTGGCGCTCGAGCGTGGTCCAGCCGCCCGGCGCCACCTCGAAATAGCGCAGCTGCACCGGCAGCCCCTCGCCCTCGAAGAGCACCTGGCGCGTGACGTCCCTGAACGGCGCCGCGCCTTCGTCCTTGTAGCGCAGCACGTCCACGGCGTCCCAGCGGAAATCGCCGCGATGGCGGCGCACGAGGGGCCTGGAATCCGAATCCATCGTGAAATTCTACTGCCGCACGGCGGCGACGAATTCGGCCGCGCGCTCGGGCAGCCGATCGCCCGCGGTGAGGAGCCCCCCTCCGATGAGGAGCATCGAGTCCGTGCCGTAGTCGGCGATCATCTCGGGCACGCGGGCGACCGTCATGCCGCCCGCGGGCACCGGAAGCGCCGGTTTCACATCGTGCCAAGGGCGCCGCGCCGCTTCGGCGATCGCGAGGCACATGTCGCGGCTGTAGCTGAAGCGCCCGCCGTGGTTGGGAAAGATGGTCGCATCGGCGCCGAAGAGGCGAAACAGCGTCCCGAGGAGCAGCGGCGGCGCGAGGCGCGCCGCGCCGCCGAACGCCGGATGCGCCATCACCGGGATGTCCAGCTCGACCTGCATCTCCATGAAG
>JAICTR010000442.1 GCA_025936275.1 Burkholderiales bacterium | reverse complement strand
CTGCTTCGGCGACGCGGATCGCGCAGGTCGCGGGAGAGCCCGCGGCGCGGGCGCTCGAGCGTGGCGCCGCTCCTACGCTCGTGGATGCTTCGCTCGCCTGGCTCGATGCTTCCGATCGCCACCTGGTCACATGGGGCGACCCCTGCTATCCCGCCGCGATCCTCGAGGTACGTCGCCCGCCGCCGTTCCTTTTCGTCGAGGGCAGGATCGATCTGCTCGGCGCGCCGGCGATCGCGATCGTGGGAAGCCGCAACGCCACGTCGCAGGGCATCGGGAATGCGCAACGCCTCGCGTGCGCGCTTTCCCATGCCGGCCTCGCGGTCGTCAGCGGGATGGCGCTCGGGGTGGATGCGGCGGCTCACCGCGGGGCGCTGGCCGAATCCGGATCGAGCATTGCAATTCTCGGCACCGGCCCCGATATTCGATACCCGTCCGAGAATGCGACTCTTGCGCGCGAGTTGTCCGAAAAGGGTTGCCTCGTCTCCGAATTTCCCGTCGGCACGCCGCCCAACGGCCGGAACTTCCCGCGGCGCAATCGTCTCATCAGTGGACTGTCGCTCGGGGTGCTGGTTGTCGAAGCGGGCATGCCGAGCGGATCGCTCACCACCGCCTGCCTCGCGCTCGACCAGAACCGCGAGGTGTTCGCGGTTCCGGGATCGATCCATTCGCCGGTGTCGAAGGGTTGCCATTGGCTGATCAAGCAAGGCGCGAAGCTGGTGGAGTGCGTGGAAGACGTGCTGGAAGAGATCGGCATGGCGACGAATGCCAAGCGGCCGCAGCCGCCGGCACACGAGAAGTGCGAGGACGATCGCGATCCGGTCCTCGCCGCGTTGGGCTTCAATCCGGCCACGGTCGAGCAGCTTGCCGCACGCACCGGCCTCGATGCCGGGAAACTCGCGGCGCGGATGTCGATGCTCGAGATCGACGGCCGCGTCGTTCCGTTGCCCGGAGGCGCCTTCCAGCGCGTGGCCCAGGCATGATCCGAAGGCCGCGCCCCGGGGCGCGACGAGCCGCGTTATAGAATTGAAAGGCCCCGTGAAGGAATCCATGGCTTCGAATCTGCTCATCGTCGAGTCGCCGTCGAAGGCGAAGACGCTCAAGAAATACCTCGGCAAGGACTTCGAGATCCTCGCCTCGTACGGGCACGTCCGCGACCTCGTACCGAAGACCGGCGCGGTCGATCCCGAAGACAATTTCCGCATGAAGTACGAGCTCATCGACCGCAACACCAAGCACGTCGATGCGATCGCGAAGGCGGTGAAGGATGCGGACACCGTGCTGCTCGCGACGGACCCGGACCGCGAAGGGGAGGCGATCGCCTGGCACCTTTCCGAGATCCTCAAGTCGCGCAAGGCGCTCAAGGACAAGAAGCTCAAGCGAGTGGTCTTCTACGAGATCACCGAGGGCGCGGTGAAGGACGCGGTGAAGCATCCGCGCACCATCTCGATGGATCTCGTGAACGCGCAGCAAGCGCGGCGTGCCCTCGATTACCTGGTGGGCTTCAACCTGTCGCCGCTCCTGTGGAAGAAGATCCGCCGCGGCCTTTCGGCCGGGCGCGTGCAAAGCCCGGCCCTGCGCCTGATCGTCGAGCGCGAGCTGGAAATCGAGCGCTTCCGCAGCCAGGAATACTGGACGATGCACTTCGATTCGCAGAAGGATCGCACGCCCTTCACCGCGCGCCTCACGCATTTCAAGGGCGAGAAGCTCGACCAGTTCGCCATCGGCGACGCGGCGCGCGAACAGGAGGTGCGGACATTCCTGGAGCAGCACGCCAGGGGCGAGGCCAAGGTGAAGGAGGTCGAGAAGAAGCGCAAGCTCCGCTCGCCCGCGGCGCCCTTCACCACGTCGACCCTCCAGCAGGAAGCCGTGCGCAAGCTCGGCTTCTCGACCGACCGCGCCATGAAGGTCGCGCAAAGCCTGTACGAGGGCGTCGCCGTCGGCAAGGTGGTGACGGGGCTCATCACGTACATGCGTACGGACTCCGTCACGCTCTCCAAGGAGGCGATCACGGAGATGCGCGGCTACATCACCAAGAGCTTCGGCTCCGATTACCTGCCGAAGGCGCCCGTGGAATACCGGAGCAGCGCGAAAAACGCGCAGGAAGCGCACGAGGCGATCCGGCCGACATCCGTCGCGCGCACCCCCGAATCGGTCGCGCGCTATCTCAACGAAGAGCAGCGCAAGCTCTACGAGATGATCTGGAAGCGCGCCATCGCCTCGCAGATGACGCCCGCCAAGTTCGATACGGTCGCGGTGGATTTCACCGTGGGCGGCGCGGGCAACCTGTTCCGCGCGACCGGGCAGACCATGGTCTTTCCCGGCTTCTTCGCCGTGTACCACGAGGACGAGGACGACGCGATCGAGGAGGAGGACAAGCGCCTGCCGGCTTTCGAAAGCGGCGACGTGGTGAACATCGAGCGCCTCTACGGCGAGCAGCATTTCACGCAGCCCCCGCCACGCTACTCCGAGGCGAGCCTGGTG
>JAICTR010000400.1 GCA_025936275.1 Burkholderiales bacterium | reverse complement strand
GGCGACGAGGTCTTCGGTGCGCTTGTGGGCGTCGAGCTTGGCGAACATCTCGCGCGCCTGGTCCTCGTTGCCCGGGTAGCCGCCGGCGGGCGTCAGCGCATCCGGCGCGAAGGCGGTCCAGCCTTCGAGCGCGAGGCGGCGCGCCACGTCCTCGATGTAGGGATTGAGCCCGCGGTTCTCGTGGATCACGACCACCGCGGCGCGCTTCGCGCCCCTGGCGGCGGGCTCGGCGAGGTAGCCGCGCATCGTGCCGTTGCCCTTGGGCGCGAGATAGTCGGCGTAGCCCGCGCGAATGCGGGAGTCATCGGGCTTCACCTGCTCGGCCCACGCGAAGTTCGGTTTCAGCGCCTCGAGCATCGCGGCGGCGGAGAAGCCGGCGACCGCGTACTTGCCCGCGCGCTCGAGGAAGTCGCGGCGCGAGAGCCGTCCGTGCACGAAGCCGTCGAAGAGGTCCAGCACTTCCTGCGGGAAATCGCTCGCCTTCCTGCGCTCCATGCGTCACCCCTTCAAGGAAGAAAGAACCGGCGCAGCTCCTGGTATGTGTCGTCGGGGCACTGCTCCGCCGGGTAGTGCCCGCACGGCAGCATCCTGCCACGCACGTCGGTCGCGCGCTCGCGCCACGCCTCGATCGGCTGGTAGCTGCGCTCGACGTGGCTCTTCTCGCCCCACAGGACCAGCATCGGCATCTCGATCTTGCGGCCGAGGTCGGCCGTGTCGTGCTCGAAGTCGATGCCCACCGCGGCGCGATAATCCTCGCACACCGCGTGGATGTTCTCCGGCGTGCAGCAGCGGATGTACTCGGCGAGCGCCTCGGGCGTGAAGCCCGAGAGGCCCACGCCCTTCTTGTCGAGCTTCTTGCGGATGTAGCGCTCCAGGCCGTAGGCCTCGAGCATCTTCTCGGGAAAGTCGTAGGGCTGCGCCATGAAGAACCAGTGGTACGAATCCACCGCCCACTGCTTCGGGATGTGGGAGAGCATGTGGTGCGTGGGCACGATGTCGAGGAACGCCACGCGCTCGACGCGCTCGCCATGGTCGAGCGCCATGCGGTGCGCGACGCGCCCACCGCGGTCGTGGCCCGCGACGCGCCATTTCTCGAAGCCGAGGGCGCGCATCACCTCGACCTGGTCCTGCGCCATGGTGCGGAACGAGTACGCCGCGTGGTCGCCGCCGCCGAAGGGCTTGCTGCTATCGCCGTAGCCGCGCAAATCCGTCGCCACCACCGTGAAGTCCTCGGCGAGGCGCGGCGCGATCTTGTGCCACATCACATGGGTGAGGGGGTTGCCGTGCAGGAGGAGCAGCGGCGGGCCGCTGCCGCCGACACGCAGATGAATCCGCGCGCCGGACGTTTCTACGTCCTTTGCCTGAAAACCCTCAAACATGGAGCGCAGATGAACGCCGATAAACCGCAGATGAACGCAGATGCGTCCAACGAGTGGCTGGTTGCAACCGGGCGCATCGTCCGAATTGGACCGGAAGATGCTGTATCGCCTGATCCGCGTTCATCTGCGGCCCTCTGCGTTCATCTGCGTTTCAAAGATTTTCCTTCGGATCACTCTTACTTGCGAAGCAGCTGCGTGAGCTCGTTCACGTCCTTCAGCGCTTCGATCTTCCACACGAGCGCGAGGATGCGCTCGGCCTTCGCCTTGTCGAGCCCGCCCCACGCCGCGCACTCGCGGAACTTGTCGGAGAGCTCGTCGTCGGTCATCGGGTTCGCTGGGCTGCCCTTGCCGAAGTCGGCGCGGGTCTTCAGCACCTGGCCGTCGGTGAGCTCCACCTCGATGATCGTCGTCATCTTGTCGAAACCCGCGGCTTCCGCCTCGGGGTTCACGCCGAAGTCGACCTTCTGGATCATCGCCTGCACGTCGGGGCGGTTCACCACCTCGTCGGTGAATTCCTTGAGCCCGGCTTTCCGCTCGAGGAGCAGGATCGCCATGCAGAATTCCATGGAGAACTTCGCCTGCAGCTCGTTCTTCGGCCGGTGGTGGATGAGCGCGTTCGGCATGTTGTGGTTGGTGCCGACGGTGACGCGCTTCACCTGCTGCGGCTTCACGTCGTGCGTGCGGATGAGCTCCAGCATCGCGCCCATGCCCGGATGCGTGAGCGATCCCGAGGGGTGCGGCTTGATCGAGACGCCGGGGAAGTGGAACGTCCACGGATCGCCGAGCTTGCCCTCGATCATCTCGGCGCTGTAGCCGCCGCCCGCCGCACGGAAGAAGCCGCGGTCGGCCTCGAGGCCGTTGGGCGATGCGGTGAAGCCGAGCGCCGCGATCTCCGCGGCGACGACGCCGTTCTCCGCCGCGCGTCCGGCATGGAAGGGCTTGGTCATGGTGCCGAAGTTCTCGCGCAAGCCGCCCGCCTGGGTCGCACCGAGGGAGAGCGCGCGGCGCGTGGTCTCGCGATCGAGGCCGAGGAGCTTCGCCGCGCCGGCGGCGGCGCCGATCGAGCCGCAGGTGGCGGTGCTGTGGAATCCCGTCTGGTAATGGCGCGGCAGGATCGCCTCGGCCACCTTGCACTCGACTTCCACGCCCACCTGGTAGGCGAGCATCAGGTCCGCGCCGCTGCGCTTGTCGCGCTCCGCGAGCGCGAGCACCGGGGGGAGCGCCGGCGCGGTCGGATGCGTGAGGAGTCCGTACACGCGATCCTTCGCCACCGCGAGCTGCGTGTCGTCGTAATCGTCGGCGTGGATCGCGAGGCCGTTGGCGAAGGCCGCGAAGCGCGCCGGAAGGCGCAGGGCGCTGCCGATCACCGTGCTGCCGTTCGCGGTCGAGAGCCCGATCGTTTGCAGGTAATGGTGGGCGATGTGCCCGCACTCGGAGGCGGCGCCGGCGAGCGCGAGCCCGAGGCCGTCGATCACCGAGCGCTTGCCGAGGTGCGCGACGTCGGC
>JAICTR010000254.1 GCA_025936275.1 Burkholderiales bacterium | reverse complement strand
GTCGCAGCTCTCGCCGGGCAGCGAGGATCCGGAGGAGATGCTCGAGCGCTGGCGCGAGCACTACCGGCCGGCGATCGCGCGCCTCACCGCGATGATCGAGGAGCTCAAGCGCGCCGGGCCGCTCGACCTCGCGGTGCTCTCGGTCCTGCTGCGCGAGCTGCGCGGCATTTCGGCTTAGCGTCGCTCTGTTCGCGGCCTTCACGGCCGGCGCAGCGCGAAGCTCAGCCCTGGCCGTTGTGGGTGATGAGCATCAACGGGATCGCGGCGACCGCGGCGAGGCCGATCAGCGTGAGGAAGATCCACGCGAGCGTATCCACGACCAGGCCGTTCGCGTGCTCGCCCATCTTCGAGCGGTCGCGCGCGACGCGCAGGATCGGCCAGTAGGTGAACGGCAGCACCACCACGGCGAAGATCACCGAGTACTCGACCACTTCCACCGGCGGCACGCCGGTCAATGCGATCGCGAGGCTCGCGACGATGAGGCCGATCCAGCCGGCGTGGAACACCGGGGCGTCCCGCGGCTTGCGATTCTTTCCCCACGTGCGCCCGAGGAACTGCGCGACCGAATAGCCGTTCGCGAGCGCGGTCTCGGCCGCCGCGCCGCCCACCGCGAAGAGCATGCCCACGAGCACGAAGAGCAGGCCCTTCACGCCCAGGGCGAGCGCGACCGGAAGCGCGGCGGTCCCCAGCAGGTGCGGATCCACGCCGCGCCCGTAGAACGCCATCGCGCCGGTGACGATGAGCGCCACGGTGAGCACGCCGCCCAAGGCGAAGCCGATGACCGCGTTGCTGAAGTTCGACGCCAGCTGCTTCGGCGTCCAGCCCTGCTCGACGGCGCCCGACGAGTAGAAGTGCACCTCGTAGGGCATGAGGATCGCGCTGAAGAGCCCGACCACGTAATAGCCGTACACCGCGGTGCCGGGCATGTCGGGGCTCGCGGGAAGCTGCGGCACGAAGCCGCTCGCGACGCGCGACCAGTCGGGTGCCATGCCCGGCGCGGCGAAGAGGTACACGACGAGCCCGAGCCCCATCAGCCCGAAGATGCGCTCGATCGGCTCGAGCTCGAGGAACCCGATCGTCGCGAGGAGCAGCGCGGCCCCCACGACCATCATCAGCCGGTGATCGCCGCCGAAGAGCAGCTGCAGCACCACCGCCGCGCCGCCGATGTTCGCGGTGCAGGTGAGGAGGTTCACGAAGATCGAAGCGATGAGCACCGCGAGGCCCAACGGCCGCGGCACCTCGTCGCGGATCAGCGCGAACGCGGGCTTCTTGGTGACCACGGCGACGCGCCCCGACATCTCGGCGAAGAGGATGATGCCGATCGAGGCGATCACGACCACCCACAGCAGCATGAAGCCGAACTGCGCCCCGCCCTCGATCGTGAAGACGAGCTGCCCCATGTCGACGTTGCCGCCGATCGCCGACATGATGCCGAGGAAGAGGTCGAGGAAGCTCACAGCGGCGTGATCGGCATGCGCTCGAGCGCCGCGGCGATCGAGGCCTGCTCGGCGCCGATGCGCGCGATCGCCGCGTGGTCGCTCGCGTGCAGGCGCGCCGCCGCGAGGTTCGCGCGCAGGCGATCGGCGAGGCCGCGGGCCTGCTCGACCAGGGCCTCGTCGCCGCCGGGGCCGGGCGCAGCCAGCTTGCCGCGCGCCTCGGAGACATCCTCCTCGAGCTGCCGGTGCTGGTGCTCGGCGAAGTTGCGCGTGAGCTGGCTGCGCGTGAGCGCGGTGGCGAGGCGCTCGGCCTCGCGCGCGTCGCTCGCGAGCTGGCGCACCACGCGCGAGAGCTCGTCCACCTGCAGGGGCTCGGGCATCGCCGCCGCGCGATCGTAGAGCCACGCGAGCACCGCGAGCGCGACCAGCGCGCCGACGATCCACGCGGCGATCTCGCGCGCGCGGCTGCGCATCACACCACCAGCGCCGCGACGACGCTGCGCCCTTCGCCGATCAGGATGTTGTAGGTGCGGCAGGCGGCGGCGGTGTCCATCACCTCGACGCCGATGCCCGCGCTGTGCAGCGGCGCGAGCTTGCGCGGCTCGGGGAAGGTGAACACCGCGCCGGTGCCGAGCAGCACGATCTCCGGGCGCATCGCGACGATCGCCGCGAGATGGTCGGGCCCGAGCGATTCGACCGACGCGGCGGGCCAGTCGGTGATGACGCGATCCGCGCTCACCACGACGCTCGCGTGGATGCGCTCGCCGTTCACCTCGACGTAGCCTTCGCCGTAGCCGGTGAAGGCATTCCGGCCGGCGTTCTTCTCCTGGGCGATCTTCACCGTCGCGCTCTCCGCCCCCGCAGGGGAAAGTTTCGCTAGAATCATAGACTTTCGCCACGCAGCCCGGCAATGAACCTCAACGACAACGGCCCGCCCATGATCCCGGAGTTCTCGCGCATCAAGAGGCTCCCTCCGTACGTCTTCAACATCACCAACGAGCTGAAGATGGCGGCGCGCCGCGCCGGCGAGGACATCATCGACCTCAGCATGGGCAACCCCGACGGGCCCACGCCGCGCCACATCGTGGACAAGCTCGTCGAAGTGGCGCAGCGCGAGGACACCCACGGCTACTCGGTCTCGCGCGGCGTGCCGCGCCTGCGCCGCGCCATCTGCCAGTGGTACAAGCGCCGCTGGAACGTGGACCTCGACATGGACCGCGAGGCGATCGTCACCATCGGCTCCAAGGAGGGCCTCGCCCACCTGATGCTCGCCACTCTGGACCGCGGCGACACGGTGCTGGTTCCCAACCCGAGCTATCCCATCCACATCTACGGCGCGATCATCGCCGGCGCGGACATCCGCTCGGTGCGCATGACGCCGGGCGTGGATTTCTTCGAGGAAGCCGAGCGCGCCATTCGCGAGCTGATCCCGAAGCCGAAGATGATGATCATCGGCTTTCCCTCGAATCCCACCGCGAAGTGCGTGGAGCTCGACTTCTTCGAGAAGGTGGTGGCGCTCGCGCGCCAGCACGGCATCCTCGTCGTGCACGACCTCGCCTATGCCGACATCACGTACGACGGCTGGAAGGCGCCTTCGATCATGCAGGTGCCCGGCGCCCGCGACGTGGCGGTGGAGTTCTTCACCATGTCGAAGAGCTACAACATGGCGGGCTGGCGCATCGGCTTCATGGTCGGCAACGCGGACCTGGTGAATGCGCTCGCGCGCATCAAGAGCTACCACGACTACGGCACGTTCACGCCGCTGCAGGTCGCGGCG
The DNA here is from genome assembly GCA_025936275.1 of Burkholderiales bacterium. Classification (GTDB taxonomy): domain Bacteria; phylum Pseudomonadota; class Gammaproteobacteria; order Burkholderiales; family Usitatibacteraceae; genus Usitatibacter. The sequence continues at coordinate 1,373 of JAICTR010000254.1, read as the reverse complement.
ATCGCGGCGCTCGAGGGGCCGCAGGAATGCGTCGAGGAGATCCGCGCCAAGTACGAGAAGCGGCGCGACGTGATGGTGAAGGGCCTGCATGAAGCGGGCTGGATGGTCGACAACCCCAAGGCGAGCATGTACGTGTGGGCGCGGATTCCCGAGCGCTACCGCGCCATGGGCTCCATCGAGTTCGCCAAGAAGCTGCTCCACGAGGCGAAGATCGCGGTCGCCCCCGGCATCGGCTTCGGCGACTACGGCGACGACCACGTGCGCATCGCGCTGATCGAGAACGAGGCGCGCACGCGCCAGGCGATCCGCGGCGTGAAGGAGATGTTCCGGCGGGGGTAGCGGCCCGCGGACCTCCCAACCAGCGTTCGCTGCACGACTTGAAGCCCATCCACGTCGGTCTGCTCGGCCTCGGCACGGTCGGCGGCGGCACCATCGAGGTGCTGCGCCGCAACCGCGAGGAGATCGCGCGCCGCGCGGGCCGCGACATCGTCGTGAAGGCGGCGAGCGCCCGCGACCTCGCCAAGCCGCGCAACGTCTCCCTCGAGGGCATCGAGCTCGTCGCGGACGCGTCGGCCGTGGTGGCGCGGCCCGACATCGATATCGTGGTGGAGCTCATCGGCGGCGAGACCGCGGCGCGCGAGCTGGTGCTCGACGCGATCGACCATGGCAAGCACGTGGTCACCGCGAACAAGGCGCTCCTCGCGCGGCACGGCACGGAGGTCTTCGCGCGCGCGCAGGCGAAGGGCGTGATGGTGGGCTTCGAGGCGTCGGTCGCCGGCGGCATCCCGATCATCAAGGCGATCCGCGAGGGGCTCGCCGCCAACCGCATCGAGTGGATCGCCGGGATCATCAACGGCACCTGCAACTACATCCTCTCGGAGATGCGCGACAAGTCGCTGCCGTTCGACACCGTGCTCGCCGAGGCGCAGCGCCTGGGCTACGCGGAGGCCGATCCCGCGTTCGACGTCGAGGGGATCGACGCCGCGCACAAGCTCACGATCCTCGCCGCGATCGCCTTCGGCATCCCGATGCAGTTCGACAAGGTCTCCACCGAGGGCATCACGGGACTCACCGCGATCGACCTCAAGTACGCCGAAGGACTGGGCTACCGCATCAAGCTCCTCGGCATCACGCGTCGCACCGCCAAGGGCATCGAGCTGCGCGTGCACCCGACCCTCATCCCCGCGCGGCGGCTCATCGCCAACGTCGAGGGCGTGATGAACGCCGTGCTCGTGAAAGGCGACGCGGTGGGGCCCACGCTCGACGACGGCCGCGGCGCGGGCGCGGAGGCGACGGCGAGCGCCGTGGTCGCGGACCTGGTCGACGTCACGCGCATGGCGCCCGCCGATCCCGAGCACCGCGTGCCGCACCTC
>JAICTR010000265.1 GCA_025936275.1 Burkholderiales bacterium | reverse complement strand
GCCGCCACCGCCGCCACACGAGGCGAGCATCAACGCGAACAACAACGCAAGGGCGCGCGGCATGTAGCGCTCCGGAGACAGGGTTTGTAGAAGGGATCCCTGCCAACGTGCCACAGCGTGTGGACGAGGTATGTAGGAGACTTTCGGGCGGACTTGTCGGCCATTCGGCCGAAGGCGACATGCCGCGGTAAAAAAGTTTTCCGGCAAAGTGTCGATTTGTCGCCCCGTCCTTCGATTCAACGAGGCAAGGACAAACCCCACCAGGAGACGAACATGCGATTCCTTTCGATGATCCGGATCGACGAGAAGGCCGGCCAGCGCCCCAGCGAGCGCCTGATGACCGAGATGGGCAAGCTCATGGAAGAGGCGACGCGCGAAGGCTGGCTGGTCTCGACCGCGGGCCTGCGCCCCACCGTGGAGGGCAAGCGCATGCGCTGGAACCGCGGCAAGCTCACCACCACCGACGGCCCGTTCGTCGAGACCAAGGAAGTGATCGGCGGCTACGCGGTGCTCGAGGCGAAGTCGATGGCGGAGGCGGTGAAGCTCACCGAACGGTTCCTGCGCGTGCACGGCGACGAGTGGAACGTGGAGTGCGAGCTGCGCGCGCTCGACGGGCCGGAGTTCGGCGAGGACCAGCGCTGCCGCGCGCCGGCCGCGACGGCCGCTTCGTAAAGAAAGGTGCCGATCCCTCGCGATCCGCCACCCACCGGAGATCGACGGGGCGTAGGCGTCCGTCCCTGCGGCGTTTCGCCCCCGATTTCCTGCGTTCCGTCGCTTTGCGTTCGCGACGCGCCCCGGCGATGGCTAGAGTGGGCTCATCTTCGATTCGCCAGACAAGGGAGCGCTCGCATGGTCACCTTCTTCTTCACCTTCGCCACCGTGGCGTTCTTCGCGGCCATCGTCCTGAACGTCGTCGATGGCGTGGCAAGCACACGGGCGTTTGCCTGAGGCGGAACGCCGATTTTCGGCAAAGGTCTCACCCTCGAGAGCATACCGAGGAGCCGCGACCATGCCCTATCGCACCATCGAGGATTTGCCCAAGGCCCAGACCGACCAGTACAACGAGCACCAGAAGAAGGCGTTCCTCGAGGCGTTCAACAGCGCCTACGAGAAATACAAGGATGACGAAGGGCATGCCTTCGCCATCGCGCACAGCGCCGCGAAGAAGGCGGGCGAGCGGCCGGGACCGGGTTAGCGGAGGGCACCGCGGGTCACGCCGCGACGGGCGCCTTTCTTGCGGTGGCCGGCGCGCGCAGCGAGTCCATCGCCGCTTCGACGCCGCCGCGCGCGTGCGGCACGCCTGCGTCGCCGAGCGCGAGCTCGATCGCAGCGAGCGCACCGAGCACCATCGGCTCGTTGAGGTCGCCCATGTGTCCGATGCGAAAGACGCGCCCCTGCAGCGCGGCCAACCCGCGGCCGAGCGCGACGCCGTAGCGGTTCGATGCGATCTCGCGCACGCGATCGGCATCGTGCCCCGCCGGCACGATCACCGCGGTGAGCGAATCGGAAGCGGCTTCCGGCTCGAGCGAGTAGATCTCGAGGCCTCCGCCCTGCCCCCAATGACGCACGCAAGCGCGCGTCGCATTGGCCAACCGGCGATGGCGCGCGAAGACGTTCTCGAGCCCTTCCTCCTCGATCATGTCGAGCGAGACCTCGAGCCCGTAGAAGTGCGCGATAGGCGGCGTGCCGCAGAAGCGCACCTGGCGTCCATCCTCGACCAGCTCCTTCCAGTCCCAGTAGCGGCGCGGATTGCGGGCGGATTGCGCGGCTTGCCATGCGCGCGCGTTGATCGCGGTGAAGGACATTCCCGGCGGCAGCATGAGGCCCTTCTGCGAGCCCCCGATCACCACGTCGACGCCCCATTCGTCCATGCGGAAGTCGTACGAGGCGAGCGACGAGATCGTGTCGACGAGATAAAGCGCGGGATGCGCCACGTGATTCATCGCGGCGCGCACCTCGGCCACGGGATGGCGCATGCCGGTGGCGGTCTCGTTCTGCACCAGCATCACGGCCTTGATCGCGCCCTTATTGTCCGCGGCCAGATGCCGGGCCACTGCATCCGGATCCACCGTATGGCGCTCGGGCGTGGACACCAGCTCCACCTCGAGCCCGTACTGCCGCGCCGTGGTCGCCCAGCGATCGGCGAAATAGCCGGTGGTGGGCACCAGCACCTTGTCGCCGGGGGAGAAGAGGTTCGCGATGCTCGCGTCCCATGCGCCATTGCCCGACGCGGCGTATGTAACGAGGAAGCCGGACTTCGTCTTGAGGATGCCCTTCATGCGCTCGAGGGAGCGGTCGCGCGATGCGACGAATTCGGGTGCGGTGAAGTCCACGGCGGGACGGGCCATCGCGAGCAGCACCCGCTGCGGAATGTTGGTGGGGCCGGGATGCATGAAGAACTGGAAGCCGCGCGGGACGGGCATGGGCTGTCTCCTGACGAAGCCGACATGATATCCGGCGAGGATCAGTCCTTCCGGCGCTTCTCCAGCCACTCGACGTCGCCGAGGTCCTGGCTCCGGGCGCACCCAAACGTCTTGACGCTATTTATCCCCGCCCAGGAACGTCTTCAGCGGCACGGCACCGCTGAGCGCCGTGAACCAGAGCCCGTAGCCCTCGCCGGAGGGATGGAGTCCATCGGCACAGTAGTAGCGACGCGGCTCCTTCACGAACGGATCCTCGGAAGGATCGCGGAAGAGGTCGACAAAGGTCACGCCGAGCTCGGCGGTCACGCGCTCCACCACCGCGTGGATGCGCCGCGCATGCCAGGTGATGATCCCGTTGAGGGGACGAAGGAAGAAGGGAGCAATGCTGAAATTCTGGCCGGGCATCACGACCACGTTGTCGCTGAGCCCGCGGGCGAGCGCAATGACCGCGCGGAGGTCCTCCTCCACCTCCTCAGGCGAGCGAAACTCGATCACGTCGTTGGCACAGGCGTGGATCAAGACGAAATCGACCTTGCGGCATCCGACGCGCGCGAGCCGCTCGACCACGTGCGCGAGTTGGCCGATGACCTTGCCGATGTTGGCGCCCGAGCGCGCCACGTTGATCACGCGCGCCGTGGGAAACGCGGCGGCAAGGCGGCCGCCCGTGGATTCATCGGGAAGCGCTCCCACGCCGAACGCGGTGCTGTCACCCGCGACGACGATCGTGCGCCGGCATCGCTTCGGGGACGACTGCGCCGGCACGGTGCGCGCGACGATCTGCTTCGAGAAGCGGATGCGCGAGGCATAAAACGCCATCACCGCCGCGACCGGCAGGAGCAGGACCGTGAGGAAGGCGTAGAGCATCCACATGATCTCAAGATGCGCCCGGTGCGGTGCAGCAAGCCATCGGCCGGGTCCCGGCGTCACGTCCGGCGATTGCCGAGTTGTCCGTCGGTCGATGGCTTGAAATGTTGCCGGACGGCTACGCACCTCCCTCTCCCTTGGGAGAGGGCCGGGGAGAGGGTCGCCCAATGACATCTGCCCAACAACGGCCCCATCCGCGCAGCGTCCGAAACGGGTTTGCGCTCTCGCGCCGGGTGGACTAGACTTAGTCTGGTCAGCGATGAAAATGATCAATATCCACGAAGCCAAGACGCATCTCTCCCGCCTCGTCGAGCGCGTCCAGGCGGGCGAGGAGATCATCATCGCGAAGGCCGGACGTCCCGCCGCGCGGCTCGTGCCCATCGAGGGAGCGGGCAAGCCGGTGAAGATCGGGGGTCTCAAGGCGCCCGTGCCGGTCCCCGACGACTTCAACACCATGCTGGAGAAGGAGATCGAGGCCCTGTTCGCCGGCGCCCGACCAACCCGTCCCGCTCGGCGACGCAAGTGAGCCGCTTCCTGGTCGACACGCAGCTGCTGCTGTGGAACGTCTATGGCTCGCGGAAGCTTCCTGCGCGAGTGGCGCGGCTCTTCCAGGACGGGCGGCACCAGTTCTTCTACAGCGCTGCGAGCATCTGGGAGATCGCGATCAAGGCCGCGAGGGGCCGAGAGGATTTCGTCGCCGATACCGCGGCGATTCGCGACACGCTGGAAGCCAACGGCTTCCACGAGCTTCAGGTCGCAGCGGAGCACGCCGTGGCGGTCTCGAGCTTGCCCCCCATCCATGCCGACCCGTTCGACAGGATGTTGGTCGCGCAGTCGATCGTCGAGCCCATGGCGCTGATCACGTCGGACGAACGCCTCGCCGCCTACGCGGCAACGATCGAGGTGGTCTAGTCCCTGATCGGCGTTTGTCTCTTCATGCAATACCAATTGGCGTAGCGTATTCCCATGGAATACATCATCGCCGCGCTGGGCGGTCCGCGGGTGGTCGGGAGGCAGCCGGCCACCGCGGGTGAGTGGGTGAGCCGCATCGAATCGGGCCTGCCCGCCGCATCGGCCCTCGCCTTCAAGCAGACGCTCGGCCTCACGAACGCGGAGCTTGCCGCCCTTCTCGGCGTGAGCGTCCGGACGCTCGCTCGCTGGAATCCATCGCGCTCGAAG
>JAICTR010000492.1 GCA_025936275.1 Burkholderiales bacterium | reverse complement strand
CGCGAGCCCGAAGGCGCTCATGCCGTAGATGAGGCCGAAGTTGATCACCTTCGCGTAGCGGCGCTGCTCGCTCGTCACCTCGATGAGCGGCGTATCGAACACCTCGGACGCGGTGTGGCGATGCACGTCCTCGCCGCGCGCGAAGGCGTCGACGAGGCTCTTGTCGCCCGAGAGGTGCGCCATGATGCGCAGCTCGATCTGCGAGTAGTCGGCGGAGAGGATGCGCGATCCGGGTGGCGCGACGAACGCCTCGCGGATGCGCCGTCCCTCCGCCGTGCGCACCGGGATGTTCTGCAGGTTGGGATCGGTCGAGGAAAGCCGCCCGGTGACCGCCACCGCCTGCGCGTAGTTGGTGTGCACGCGCCCCGTCTTCGGATGCACCATGCGCGGCAACTTGTCGGTGTACGTGCTTTTCAGCTTCGCCACGCCGCGCTGCTCGAGGATCACCGCGCAGATCGGGTGATCGAGCGCCAGCTTCTCCAGCACCTCCTCGTCCACCGAGGGTGCGCCGGTCGGCGTCTTCTTGATGGTGCGCAGCTTCAGCCGGTTGAAGAGCACCTCGCAGAGCTGCTTCGGCGAGCCGAGGTTGAACGGCCCGCCCGCGAGCTCGTGCGCCTTGCGCTCGAGATCCAGCATCTTCTGCGAGAGCTCCTGCGTCTGGCGCGCGAGGAGCGCGCCGTCGATGAGCACGCCGTTCCTCTCCATCGTGAGAAGCACCCCGGAAACCGGAATCTCGATCTCCGCATAGATGCGCTTCAGCTTCGCGTCGCCTTCCAGCCGCGGCCAGAGCGCGCCGTGGATCTGCAGCGTGACGTCCGCATCCTCGGCCGAGTAGTCGGTGGCGCGCTGCGTATCGACCTGATCGAACGGGATCTGCGCCGCGCCCTTGCCCGCGACGTCCGTGTACTGGATGAGGCCGCTCGCGCCGAGGAAGCGCGTGGCGAGCGCGTCCATGTCGTGGCGCTGGTGGCTTTCCAGCACGTAGGCTTGCAGCAGCGTGTCGTGCACCACGCCGCGCACGGCGATGCCGTAGTTCGCGAACACGTGGCGGTCGTACTTCGAGTTCTGCCCGACCTTGAGCTTCGTCGCATCCTCGAGCCAGGGCTTCAAGCGATCGAGCACGTTCTGCAGCGGGAGCTGCGCGGGCGCGCCGGCATAGCGATGCGTGAGCGGGACGTACGCGGCCTCGCCCGGCGCGGCGGCGAACGAGATCCCCACCAGCTCCGCGCTCATCGGATCGAGGCTCGTGGTCTCCGTGTCGAAGCAGGCGATCGGTGCCGCCTCGAGCTTGCGCGCCCACGCCTCGAGCTGCTCGCCATCCAGCACCGTCTCGTAGTTGCGCGTGGCGACGAAGGGCGTGATGTCCGGGACCTGGTCCACGTTCCAGTTGAGGAGCGCGAAGTTCCTTCCCTGGGGCGAGGGCGGGGGGACGGTCGACGCGCCCTTCTCCGGCGCGTCCTCCTTGTTGGCGAGCGCGTCCCGCAGCGTGCGGAAGCCGAAGCGCGTGTAGAGATCGACGAGCCTGCGCGTATCCGGCTTGCGATCGACCAGGGTCTCGACCCCGAACGGCAGCTTCACGTCGGTCTTCACGGTGAGGAGCTGGCGCCCGGTGGGAAGCCACTCGAGCACCTTGCGCAGGTTCTCGCCGACGACGCCTTTCACCTCGGAGGCGTGCGCGATCACGCCCTCGAGCGACTCGTACTGCTCGATCAGCTTGCCCGCGGTCGTGGGGCCCACCTTGTCGACGCCCGGCACGTTGTCCACGGCGTCGCCGATCAGCGCGAGGTAATCGACGATGCGCTCCGGCGGCACGCCGAACTTCGCCCTCACGCCCTCGCGATCCAGCTTCTCGATCGGCACCGCCATCGTATTCACCCACAGCACGTGCTCGTTCACGAGCTGCGTGAGGTCCTTGTCGCCGGTGGAGATCACGCTCTTCCAGCCCTTGCGCTT
>JAICTR010000247.1 GCA_025936275.1 Burkholderiales bacterium | reverse complement strand
GCGATCGCCTTCCCACACGAGACGCGGCACGCGAAGCTTGTTCTCGCGCGTGAAGCCATGCTCCTCGAAGAGGCGGCGCAGCGGCGCGGAGCTGAGGCGTGCCTTGCCCGCCTTCCAGTCGACGGCGAATTCCGGCGTGTTGGTCGACGTGGTCTTGAGGACCGTGTTGCCTTCGAGCAGGAAATGCACGGTTTCCTGCGTCTCGGCGAGCAGGTCGAAGTCGTTTTCCCAGATATCGACGTGCACGTTGCCCGGTCCGAACGTGCCGTCGCCGGCCACGAGGCCCATCAGGTACGAAAGCTCCGGCATGTGGTCGGGGCCCCACAGTCCCTCGAGCTGCTGGATGAGGAGCTTGTCGCCCTTGGTAAGGTGCTGCGCCTCAACCCAGCCGCGGTCCTTCACCCACACCTTGTGGTCCGGCGTCACCTTGTGCGAGTAGCCCTCTTCCGTCTCGATGCGCACCATCGGCGCGTTGGGCCGCGGGAGCAGCATTTCGGAGGCGGCGTACACGCCGTCGAGGCCGACGACGAGGTTATGGCCGCCGAGCGCATAGAGTTCGCCGATGGTGAGCATGCCGCGATCGGTCACCACGCGCTGGTCGGCGGCAATGCAGCAGAGGTTCGACGAATGCACCACGCCGACGTGCTGCTGGGGGCTCCTCACATTCGCCGCGTCCTTGAACGTGATCCACGGATGCCCCGTCTCGAAGAGCATCGTGAGCATCTTGCGCCACAGCGACTGCGCCGGGATCTTCTTGTGGAGCTTCAACTCCCCGCGCGCGGCCTTCTTCTCGTAGACGGTGTACGCCTCCTCGAACTCGCGGCCGAACTTGTCGTGCAGGTCCGGCACGTCCGAAGGCGAGAAGAGCGTCCACTCGCCGCCTTCCATGACGCGCTTCATGAACAGATCCGGAATCCAGTTCGCGGTGTTCATGTCGTGCGTGCGACGGCGGTCGTCGCCCGTGTTCTTGCGCAGCTCGAGGAACTCCTCGATGTCGAGGTGCCAGCTCTCGAGGTAGCAGCAGACGGCGCCCTTGCGCTTGCCGCCGTTGTGCGCGAGGCCGCCTGTCGTCATGTACGACTCGTCGCCTTCGACCTTGAGGTCGTAGACGAAGGGCTTGGGCGAGATGTCCTGCACTTCGGTCACGCGCGAGAAGAGCTTGCCTTCGATCTCGATCCAATTCGGTTGGCTGACCACCGGCTCGAAATCGAGCAACTCGGCAATGGCAGGAACGATCGGCACATGAAGCGCGCTGTCGGCCGACTCGGAAAGCACGCGCATACGAAGCAGCTGGTACTGGAGGTCCTTCGCCAGGCGGTCCCCAGCCATGATGGCGAGTCCGTCCTTGCAAAGGGCCGCGCTCTCGAGCACGCCCTGAACGAGAGCCTTGGCGTGCTTCGGAGGCAGGTGGGCAAAACGCGGCGCGAGACGCTTCTCTCCGCGGTCATCGAATAGGTCGGTGGACGAGAACGAAAGCGGTGCGATCACTTCGCCCGTCGTGGCGTCGCGGCAGGCGATTTTTTCGTCGAAGTACTCGCGCGTGACGTCCGGCCTTCCAAGGAGATGGCCGTACTGCCACGCTTCCCCGACCGTCAAACCGCGAACCGCTACGACTTCCGAAGGAACAACCTGCGCGATCTGGTCTCCGACCCGGAGATCGCCCGCCTCGATCCATTCCGGCGCATTCGCCCCGTTCCTCAACGCGTAGAAGGGGTGACCCGCCGTGACCAGCAGCGGATCGATCGCGTGCTTCACCGTCACCGCCACCATGCGGTCGGCCTGGTTGTACGCGAATCGGCGCTCGACCTCGCGATATGTTCCCGATTTGCCGAGCACCAGGTCGCCCGGTTTCACGTCCTTGATGTCCTTCAGTCCATCCGCGGTGTAGACGCCGGTAGACGGCGCGAAGCACTGATTAACCGCGACGGCGGTGTCGTTGACCACCTTGAGGAATGGCACCACACCCTGCGATTTTCCATTCGTGCCCTTGATGTAGGAGCCCAGGGCCCGCACCGGCGTCCAGTCATTGCCCAATCCTCCCGCGAATTTGGAAAGCAGCGCGTTCTCCTTGATCGCCTCGTAGATGCCGTCGAGATCGTCGGCGACCGTCGTGAGGTAGCAGGAGGACAGTTGCGAGCGCAGCGTTCCCGAGTTGAAGAGAGTCGGCGTCGACGACATGAAGTCGAACGTCGAGAGCACGTTGTAGAACTCGATGGCGCGCTCCTCGCGGTTAATCTCGTTCAACGAAAGCCCCATCGCGACGCGCATGAAGAACGCCTGCGGCAGCTCGATGCGCCGCTCCTGGATGTGCAGGAAGTAGCGGTCGTAGAGCGTCTGCAGGCCGAGGTAGTTGAACTGCAGGTCGCGCAGCGGCTTCAGCGCCGCGCCCAGCCGCGCGAGGTCGTACGAGGCGAGCCGCTCATCGAGGAGCTGTGCCTTCACGCCCTCGTGGATGAACTGCGGAAAGTACTCGGCGTAGCGGGTCGCCATCTGTTCCTGCGTCACCTCCTCGCCCAGCACCTCGCGGCGGATGGTGTGCAGCAGGAGCCGCGCGGTGACGTAGGTGTAATCGGGATCCTGCTCGATCAGCATGCGCGCGGCGAGGATCGCGCACTTGTGCACTTCCTCCAGCGGCACGCCGTCGTAGAGGTCGCGCAGGGTCGCGTCGAGGATCTTCTTCGGCTCGACCTCGGCGCCCTCGTGGAGATGCTCGCACGCGCTCGCGATCAACGCCTCGAGCTTCGCGACGTCGAGCGGCTGCTTCACGCCGCCGACGGTCACCTGGATGCCGGGCTTCTGCGCCTGCGTGGCCTCGTCCTGCACGCGCTTCGCGCGCTCGCGCGCCCGCTCCTCGCGATAGAGGACGTAGCTCCTCGCCACCTGGTGCTCGCCGGCGCGCATCATCGCGAGCTCCACCTGGTCCTGCACGTCCTCGATGTGGAAGGTGCCGCCCGCCGGATGGCGGCGCATCAGCGCGGCCACCACCGATTGCGTGAGGGCCTGCACCTTCTCGCGCACGCCGGCGCTCGCCGCCGCGGTGTTGCCCGCGACCGCGAGGAACGCCTTGGTCATCGCCACGGCGATCTTGTCGGGCTCGAACGCGACCACCGCGCCGTTGCGACGGATGATCTTGTAATCCGCGTACCGGTCCTGCGGCGCTGCGCTCTCCTCCCCGATGATCGGATTGGCGAGGGGAGCCGCGGGATGGATATCGGATGACAAGCGCATGGGTGCTCTCCTTTTCTGTTTTGGTGGGCTCAGCGGCGCCAACGGCTTCGGATTCTTGCGACAGGCTTCTCGGACCTGCTAACCGCCGGATTTGCGTGGACAAGGGGAAAAGCGCCCCCGGTTTGTGAACAGCTTATCCACACGGCTTCCCACAACATATAGTGCCGACGGGAGGCCATGGCCACAAACTCTAGCGACGCGCAAACGCAGGCGCAAGGGGCCGCGCGGAACAATTTTTTTGCGTTTCGATTCAGGCCCTTGTCGGACCGCGTTGCGCAGAATTTGGGCGGTAAGCGCTTCCGCCGCGCGCCGCCGCGAAAAGCCGCTGCACAAACAGGCGCTTGCGAAGGGCGCGCTAGCCTTGCGCAAGCCCGAGCGCGGCGCGCAAGCGCGCCCAGTCGAACCACGGCCCGGGATCGGTCTTGCGACCCGGTGCGATGTCGCTGTGCCCGGCGATGTCGAGCGTTCCGTAGCGCTCGAAGAGCGCTCGCAGCAACGCCGCGAGCGTCTCGTACTGCGGCTCGGCATACGGCACGTCGTCCGCGCCCTCGAGCTCGATGCCGATCGAGAAATCGTTGCAGCGCTCGCGACCCTTCCACGCCGAGACGCCCGCGTGCCACGCCCGCATCGCGCACGGGACGTATTGCATGAGCGATCCGTCGCGGCGAACCACGAAATGCGAGGAGACGCGCAGCCCCTCGATCTCGCGAAAGTACGGATGCGCCGCGGGATCGAGCCGCCCCATGAAGAGATCGTCGATGTACGGCCCGCCGAAGTCTCCCGGCGGAAGCGAGATACCGTGGATCACGACGAGCGAGATGCGCTCGCCGGCGGGACGTTCGTCGCAGTGCGGCGAAGGACGGAAGTCGACGCCCGCGCAAGTGCCGTCCGCCTCGAGGAGCAGGTCAGTCAATGCCCAGCCGATCGAGGCGGTAGCGCAGCGACCGGAACGTGATGCCCAGCAGTTTCGCGGCGGCGGTCTTGTTGAAGCGCGTGGCCTCCAGCGCCTTGGTGATCGCCTCGCGCTCCACCTGGTCGAGGAAGTCGTGCAGCGCGAGCCCGCGCGTGCCGAGCGAGCCGTCGAGCGGCGCGACCTTGTCCTTCGAGGTGGCCTGCGTGAGATAGAGGTCGTTCTCGGTGATCGTCTGGTCGGTGCAGAGCGCCATCGCGCGCTCGAGGATGTTCTCCAGCTCGCGCACGTTGCCCGGGAAGTCGTAGCGCCGCATCGCGAGCATCGCGTCCTCGGAGATGGTGGGCGGCGGGTTGCCCGCCTGGCGCGCGAGGCGCTCCACCACCTCGCGCACCATGAGCGGGATGTCCTCGGGGATCTCCCGCAGGCTCGGCATCTTCAGCTCGATCACGTTCAGCCGGTAGAAGAGGTCCTGGCGGAATTGGCCGGCCTCGACCTGGTCGGCGAGCGAGCGGTGCGTGGCCGAGATGATGCGCACGTCGATC
>JAICTR010000404.1 GCA_025936275.1 Burkholderiales bacterium | reverse complement strand
CGCCTCCTCGTCGCGTGCGGTGCCGAGGTGGCACCAGCGGTCGAAGACGTGCGCCTCCTCGAACTCCCCGTCGGGATGGCGCTCGCGCACCACGGCGCGCCCGCTCCACGGCCAGTCGGCGAGGCGCCACGGCATGAGCGCGGTCGCGAGGCGCAGGTGGTGCATCTCCGGCGTCTCCTCGCCGATGCAGGCACCCCGGCAGCGCTTCACCTGGCGCGCGAAGCACGGGCCGCCGCGCTTCTCCCAACCGAGCTGGCGCCAGCACAGGCCATGCTGCGACGCGAGGCCTTCGAGCAGGTCCTTCACATGGCGCTTCGTCGCGAAGGGACCGTAGAGCGTCGCGGCATCGCCGCGCCATTCGCGCGCGCCCCAGTCGATGTCCTTCGCGGCGAGCACCTCGGGCGGCTCGCGCAGGCTCGGCAGCCGCACGAAGCACGCGTTCGCCTTGCGCCGCAGCCGGTAGTTGTGCAGCGGCAGCAGATCCTTCACCAGGCGCGCCTCGCGCAGCAGCGCGCCCAGCTCGCCCGCGGTCTCGTCCACCTCGATGCGCCGGATCTCGCCCGAGAGGCGGATGTCGTTCGCCGACATGTGGTCGCTCGAGAAATGGGAACGGATCCGGTCGCGCAGGCTCACGCTTTTCCCGATGTAGATCGGCAGGTCGTTCACGCCGTAGAAGCGGTACACGCCCGGCCCTTCCGGAAGGCCGTCGAGCGCGTCGGGCGCGAGCTGCGGCGGCAGGCTCGGCGTCTTCAGCAGGCGCCGCACCGCCGCATCGATCTCCGCGGCGCTCCTTTCGCGATGCAGCGCCTGCACGAAGCGCCAGATCGCACGCGCGTCGCCCAGCGCGGAGTGGCGCCCGGTGCGCATCGCGCTCCCCGGCGCGCCCTCGAGCGAGGCGCCGCCGATGTAGGGCTCGGCGAGGCCGTGCCGGGCGACGAGCGCATCGAGCCCGTGGCGCGCGGCCTCCGGATAGAGGCGGCGCGAGAGGCGCACCGTGCAAAGCACCTCGGCGGTGAAGGCGATGCCGAGCCGGCGGAACTCGTTCTTGAGGAAGCCGTAGTCGAAGCGCGCGTTGTGTGCGATGAAGAGGCGGCCCGAAAGTCGCTCGAGCACCTCGCGCGCGAGCTCGCCGAAGCGCGGCGCCCCGCGCACCATCGCGTTGGTGATGCCGGTGAGCGCCTGGATCTCCTCCGGGATCGGGCATTCGGGATCGACGAGCGTGGACCATTCGTCGACCAGCTCTCCGCCGCTCACGCGCACGATGCCGATCTCGGTCACGCGATCGCCGGTCGGTGTCGTCCCGGTGGTCTCGAGGTCGACGAACGCGATCTCGGGCGCGATCATGCGCGGCGTCGCCCGCGCGAGCGCCACGGCGCCGAGGCGAAGCGCTCGACGAGGAACTCCACCATCGCGGCGACGCGCGGCGAGCGATGGCGTCCCTGCGGATACACGACGTGCAGCGGCAGCGGCTCGCTGTGGTGCACGCCGGCGAGGAGCGGCACCAGCTCTCCCGCGCGCAGCGCCTCGCCCACGATCACTTCCGAAAGACGGATCACGCCGACGCCCAGCAGCGCGAGGCGCAGCAGCGCGTCGGCGTTGTTCGCGCTCACGTTGCCCTTCACCTCGACGTGGCGCACGCCCGCTTCGTGGGCGAAGGGCCAGCGGCTGAGGCTCGGCGCGTAGTCGACCGAGAGGCAGTTGTGCTCGAGGAGATCCTCGGGCCTCTGCGGCGTGCCATGGCGTCGCAGGTACGCGGGCGCCGCGCACACCACGCGCTCCAGTTCGCAGATGCGATGCGCGACGAGCGAGGAGTCGCCGAGCGCGCCGAGGCGGATCGCGACGTCGGCGCCCTCCTCGATCAGGTCGATGACGCGGTCGGTGAGGGTGAGCTCCACCTGCATCTCGGGATGGCGGGCGAGGAACTGCGGCAGCGCGGGCACGAGCTGGTGCAGGCCGAAGGCGGTGCCGACGTTCACGCGCAGGAGCCCGCGCGGCTCCGCGCGGAAGCTCGCCACCTCGTTCTCCGCCTCGACGATCTCCGAGAGGATGCGCTGGCTGCGATGGAAGTACGCCTCGCCCTCGGGGGTCAGCGCGAGCTTGCGCGTGGTGCGGTTGAGGAGCCGCACGCCGAGGCGATCCTCGAGGCGCGTCACGAGCTTCGAGACCGCGGAAGGCGTGAGCCCCAGGTCGCGCGCCGCCGTGGAGAAGCCGCCCAGCTCCACCGCGCGCACGAACGCCGTCATGTCGCTGGGGTTGCTCATCGGGGCTGCCTGGCTCGGGAATTCATCGGGACGCGGGATCGAGGCGATTGTAGCGCCTCACGCGCGACGGGCGGCCGGGATAGAATGATCGACCGCCTGGAGATCGCCATGGCCCGCACCCGCGCCAAGTCCCCGCCCCGCCTCACCCGCGACGCCGAACGCCTCATCGCGCTCGCGCTCGGCCTCAACGCATCCGGAAGCCTCACCGAGGATCGCTACTGGGAAGAGCAGATGTCGGCCCTGGTGGCGAAGCTGCTGGAGAACGGCAACGACGCGCCGATCGACGGCGCGCTCGACCACCTCTACCAGACGAACCTCGGCGCCTACGACACGCTGATCGAGATCGTGGAAAACGAGAGCGAGGCGGTGGTCGCGATGCAAGGCGACCTCGCATGGCAGGGCCTGCTCATCGCCGCGCCGATCGTCGCATGGTCCAAGTACGCGATTCCCTCCGGCGCCATCGGGCGCGAGGCGGCGCAATCGCTCCTCGTGCAGCTGCGCGGCCACGTGCTGGCGGCCGATGCGCGCGCGACGCTCGTGCCGTATCTCTACTCGATCGACCAACTGCCGCGGCATTTCTCGGAGCT
>JAICTR010000484.1 GCA_025936275.1 Burkholderiales bacterium | reverse complement strand
GCTCATGTGCCGCGCCGACCTGCTGGTCCTGGACGAGCCCACCAACCACCTCGACCTCGACGCGGTGATGTGGCTCGAGGACTGGCTGCGCGGCTTTCCGGGCGCGATGATCCTCGTCACGCATGACCGCGAGTTCCTCGATGCGGTGGCGGGCGCCATCGTGCACCTCGACGAGCGGCGCCTCACGACCTACGCCGGCAACTACAGCGCGTTCGAGGCGCAGCGCGCGGCGCGGCTCGCCGAGCAGCAGGCCGCGCACCAGAAGCAGCAGCGCACCATCGCGCACCTCGAGGCGTTCGTCGCGCGCTTCCGCGCCAAGGCGACCAAGGCGACGCAGGCGCAGAGCCGGCTGCGCGCGCTGGAGAAGCTCGAGCGCATCGCCGCCGCGCATGTCGATACGCCGTTCTCGTTCGCTTTCCGTGCGCCCGCGGAGAAGCCGCGCCAGCTCTTCGCGCTCGAGGAGGCCTCGGCGGGATACGGCAATGCGCCGGTGCTCGCGGGCGTCACGTGGAGCGTGCTTCCCGGCGATGCGATCGGGCTCCTGGGACCGAATGGCGCGGGGAAGTCCACGCTCCTCAAGTCGATCACCGGCGAGCTGCCGCTTCTCGGCGGGGCGCTGCACCGGGCACAGGGGCTTCGCATCGGCTACTTCGCGCAGCACCAGGTGGACCAGCTGCGCGGCGAGGAGACGGCGCTCGCGCACCTCGCGCGGCTCGCGCCCGGCGAGCGCGAGCAGGCGCTGCGCGATTTCCTCGGCGGCTTCGACTTCCGCGGCGACCAGGCGGCGCAACAGGTGGCGAGCCTCTCGGGCGGCGAGAAGGCGCGCCTCGCGTTGGCGCTCCTCGTCTGGCAGCGGCCCAACCTGCTGCTCCTCGACGAGCCCACCAACCACCTCGACATCGAGATGCGCGAGGCGCTCGCCGAGGCACTGGTGGATTTCGAAGGGGCGCTGGTCGTGGTGGCGCACGACCGGCACCTGCTTTCGACCGCGACGGATCAATGGCTGCTGGTGGCCGACGGCGCGGTGCGTCCCTTCGAGGGCACGCTCGACGACTATCGCGAGTGGGCGCGGCAGTACCACGCGCGGGCGGGCGGCATCGAGCCCGCGCCGGCGTCGGCAACCATGAACCGCCGCGACGAGCGCCGCGAGCAGGCGCGACAGCGTGAGCGCGAGTCGCGGGCGCGCCGCCCGTTCGAGGAGCGCATCGCGAGGATCGAGGCGGAGCTCGAGGCGTTGCGCGGCGAATCCGGCGAGACCGAAGCCTGGCTCGCCAGCGAAAGCGCGTACGAGGCGGCGAGCCGCGAGCGCCTGCAGGAAGCGCTCAAGCGGCGTGCCGAGATCGAGTCGCGCATCGCGACGCTCGAGGACGACTGGCTCGAAGTCCATGCGCGCCTCGAGCAGGCGGTGCAGGAGGCGCGCGAGCGGCGCGCGGATTGACGCGGCTCGGGACGCTCGCGGCACGCGCGAACGATGTTTGTACGCTGCAAAAAAAATGCTTGTCGAATACAACGAATCCGCGGGCGGCCTCGGCACCCGGGACCCTCGAAGCCGCGACCCGCGGGCTTCAGCCGGGATGCATCACGCGAAAGAGTCTCGCTGGCAAAGGACGGAAACGGGTGCGGCTCGCAGCAGGTCCGCCAGTGCGATGCCGCCATCGACGAGCTTGAGCGAACGACCGGTGAGGACATCCCTCACCTGCGCGTCCGCAGCAAGGAACGGAATCTCCACGCGCGTATCGCCCCACATCTCGCCGCAGGGCAGCTCGCCGGTCTTCACCCCGAGCGCGCCCACGAGCCGCGGTACCACCGTCACGGCACATTCCTTCCCGCGCCGCCGCGCATAAGCGACGACATGGCGTGCGTGCGTGCCGCTGGTGCGTAGCGGCGCGTAGCTGCCTTCGACGAAGAGCGCCTCGTGCGCCTGGCGAAGCCGCAGCAGTCGCGACATCACGTAGAGCTTCGCGCGCCCGTCCACCGACGCGGTGAAGATCTCGCGCAGTTGCGCCTCGTCGGGCGCCTCGGGAAGCGCGCAGAGCGCATCGAGCATCTTG
>JAICTR010000346.1 GCA_025936275.1 Burkholderiales bacterium | reverse complement strand
TACTCCCGCACCACCGGCACGCTGATGTCCCAGGGGAAGGGCACGACCTGCGAGATCTCCACGCCGCGGCCCTCCTTGCCCAGCTCCTCGGCGAGCGCCTTGCTGCCGACGAAGGAGACATTCCAGAACGTCGGGTTCTCGCCCTGCTTCTTCATCTCGCGGATGAACTCGGCGCACGCCTTGTACGAGCCGATCATGATCACCGACTGCGGATTCGCCTTCTTGATGTCGGCGACCGCCTTGGCGACCTTCACCGTGTTGCGCTCGACGGTGCCCTTCGCGGAGAGCGCCAGGTTGCGCTTCTTCAGCGCGCGCTCGACGCCGGCGAGCCCCGCCTGCCCGTACGCGTCGTTCTGGTAGAAGATCGCGATGTTGTCGATGCTCATCGCGGTGAGGTGGCGCACGATCGCCTCGGTCTCGTCGAAGTAGCTCGCGCGGATGTTGAAGACGTACGGGTTCATCGGGTGGCGCAGCGACTCCGCGCCGGTGAAGGGCGCCACGTAGGGCACGCGCGCGGCGGTGAAGATCGGCATCACCGCGGCGCTGGTCGGCGTGCCGACGTAGCCGAAGAGCGCGAAGACCTTGTCCTCCTCGAGGAGCTTTTTGGTGTTGGCGGCGGCACGCGCCGGCTCGTAGCCGTCGTCTAGGCTCTTCAGCGCGATCCTGCGGCCGTGCACGCCGCCGCGCTGGTTCACCTCGTTGAAGTAGAGCATCGCGCCGTCGCGCATGTCCTTGCCGAGCTGCGCGGAAGGGCCGGTGAACGCGGCGGATTGCCCGAGCAGGACCTGCGAGTCGGTGACGCCCTGTGCGGCGGCGAGACCCGCGAATGCGAGCGCCAGCGCCGAGAAAATCGCACGAATCATGTTTGCCTCCCGGGGCCTTCGAAGGGACGGCCCGCCGCAGGCATGATACGTGGGGCGCCGCGAAAGATGAACGCCGCGCCCGATGACGGATGTCAGGGAAGGGGGTCCGATCGGACCATGGGCGTTACAGATGTCATCCGGCGAAGAACTCGCGCACCTTTTCCATGAAGCTTCGCGAGCGCGGGTTGTGCCGGCTGCCGTCGGCGCGGTTGATGTCCTCGAGCTCGCGCAGCAGCTCCTTCTGCCGCTCCGTGAGCCGCACCGGCGTCTCCACCACCACCTCGCACATCAGGTCGCCCGCGTAGCTCGAGCGCACGCCCTTGATGCCCTTGCCGCGCAGGCGGAACACCTGGCCGGTCTGCGTCTCGGCGGGCACCTTCACCTTGGCCGAACCCTCGAGCGTCGGGATCTCGATCTCGCCGCCGAGCGCCGCGAGCGTGAAGCTCACCGGCATCTGGCAATGCAGGTCGTCGCCGTCGCGCTGGAACACCTCGTGCGGCTTGAGGTGCATCACGACGTAGAGGTCGCCCGCCGGGCCGCCGTTCACGCCCGCCTCGCCCTCGCCGGAGAGGCGGATGCGATCGCCCTCGTCCACGCCCGCGGGAATCTTCACCGAGAGCGTCTTGTGCTTCTTCACGCGTCCGACGCCGCGGCAGGTGCCGCACGGGTCGGTCACCATCTTGCCGCTGCCCTGGCAGGTGGGGCACGCCTGCTGGATCGAGAAGAAGCCCTGCGACAGGCGCACGGTGCCCGCGCCGTGGCAGGTCTCGCAGGTCTTGGGCTGCGAGCCGGGCTTCGCGCCCGAGCCGTGGCACGTCTCGCAGGTTTCCATCGCCGGGATGCGGATCTTGGTCTCGGTGCCGCGCGCCGCCTGCTCGAGCGTGATCTCGAGGTTGTAGCGCAGGTCGGCGCCGCGATACACCGAGGAGCGCCCGCGCCCCTGGCCGCCGCCGAAGATGTCGCTGAAGATGTCGCCGAAGGCCTCGGCGAAGCCGCCGAACCCCGCGGCATCGGCGCCCATGCCGCCCATGTTCGGATGCACGCCGGCATGGCCGTACGCGTCGTACGCGCGCCGCTTCTGCGGCTCGCACAGGATCTCGTACGCCTCCTTCGCTTCCTTGAACTTCTCCTCGGCCTCCTTGCTGCCCGGATTGCGGTCCGGGTGGTGCTTCATGGCGAGCTTGCGGTAGGCCTTCTTGATGTCCTCTTCGGACGCGTCCCGGGCGACGCCCAGCACTTCGTAATAGTCGCGTTTCTTCTGCATTCAGGAACCAGGGGTCGGGAAAACAGGGGTCAGGGGCAGGTGAGGGGCGGGCCGGCCGATTTCAATGCCCGGCGCGGGCCCCAAGGTTATCAGGGACGGGCGTCGAACCGGCGACACGATGAAAAAAGGGCCCCGAAACATCGCTTCCGGAGCCCTTCGTATTCCCTGCTCGAGGAGTCAAGCGGCGGCGAAGCCGTCCGCTTATGGATCACCCCAACAAGTTGGGGACCCCCGGATCGCCTCGCTGCCAGCCTTATCGCTTACGCCGACTTCTTGTCTTTTACTTCTTCGTACTCCGCATCGACGACGTTCCCCTCGTCCTGCTGCTGCGCGCCCTCTTGCTGCGGCTGCGCCTCGGGGCCGGCGCCCTGGCCGTTGTTCTTGGCCTGGGTCTCGGCGTAGACCTTCTCGCCCAGCTTCTGCGCGGCCTGCGAGAGCGCCTGGGTCCTGGCGTCGATGGCGGACTTGTCGCTGCCCTTCATCGCCTCCTCGAGCTCCTTGATGGCCGACTCGATGCGCTCCTTCTCGCCGCCCTCGAGCTTGTCGCCGTATTCGCCGAGGGACTTGCGGATGGAGTGCACCATCGCGTCCGCCTGGTTGCGCGCGGTGACGAGCTCGAGCTGCTTCTTGTCCTCGTCGGCGTGCGACTCGGCGTCCTTCACCATGCTCTGGATCTCGGCCTCGGACAGGCCCGAGCTCGCCTTGATGGTGATCTTGCTCTCCTTGCCGGTCGCCTTGTCGCGCGCATGCACGTGCAGGATGCCGTTCGCGTCGATGTCGAAGGTGACCTCGATCTGCGGCATGCCGCGCGGGGCGGGCGGGATGCCTTCCAGGTTGAACTGGCCGAGGCTCTTGTTGCCGCTCGCGACGTCGCGCTCGCCCTGCAGCACGTGGAGGGTGACCGCGCTTTGGTTGTCGTCGGCCGTCGAGAACACCTGCTGCGCCTTGGTCGGGATGGTGGTGTTCTTCTGGATGAGCTTCGTCATCACGCCGCCGAGCGTCTCGATGCCGAGCGAGAGCGGCGTCACGTCGAGCAGCAGCACGTCCTTCACGTCGCCCTGCAGCACGCCGCCCTGCACCGCGGCGCCGACCGCGACCGCCTCGTCCGGGTTCACGTCCTTCCTCGGCTCCTTGCCGAAGAATTCCTTCACCTTCTCCTGCACCTTCGGCATGCGGGTCATGCCGCCCACCAGGATCACCTCGCTGATCTCGCCCGCCGTCACGCCGGCATCCTTCAGCGCCGCGCGGCACGGCTCCAGCGTCCGCTGGATCAGGTCGTCGACCAGGCTTTCGAGCTTCGCCCGCGTGAGCTTCATCACCAGGTGCTTCGGGCCGGACTGGTCGGCGG